>JAAYLV010000097.1 GCA_012521755.1 Bacillota bacterium
AGGAGGCTGAACAAGTCAGCCTCCTCTTCCCTTGCCACCGCAGGAAATTGTCCCTCTACGGTGAATACTATAGGGACAGAGCAACTGGAGGAGTGGGTAGGATGAAACTGATGTTAGCGGTCGTTGATGATGCAGATGTCCGCTCTCTCACAGAAAAGCTGGTTGCCGCTGGTCTGCGGGCAACAGTACTGGCCAGCACCGGGGGATTCCTCCGGCAGGGGAACACCACGCTGCTCCTAGGGCTGGACGACGATCAAATTGACACGGCTTTAGACATAATCAAAGGAACTTGTCAGCGGCGCAAACGTTTGATGACTTATGCACCGCCGGAGTTTCCGGCCCTGAGCATGCCTATCGAAGTAGAAGCAGGTGGAGCAGTCGTCTTCATCATGCCAATCGAACAGTCTCACCATTTCTAATAGAAGATGACATTGTAAGCTGTCCCGTCCTCTTCCATCCAGGGAACAGTCCGCTCCTGACCCCCAATGTCCATCACCGAGGATAAGCCCTCCTCGCTGCTGTCATAAGCTGGCTCCAGAAAATAGCGGGCGCCGCAGCTGCAACGCAGGATCCGATTCAGGCCTTCACCCCCCACATGGTTTCGGGCATCACAAAACGGACAGTTGACGCTAGGCATGTCTCTCCCTCCCCGCTCTTTAAGTTTGCCAGGAGGAAAGAAGAGCATACGGAAACGTCCCAGTAGACTTCTGCCGGTCGGGATAAAACTTGACCTACAGCTCCAGCGTCTTCCAATGGCCAGAGGCAAAGCCGCGATAAAGGAGGGCGCTGCGAACGAACAGGTCCGCGATCATGCCCACATACGCGCCTACCAGCCCCCAGCCCAAACCATAGCTGAGGAGATAAGCGATGGTGAGCCGCACGCCCCAAATCCCGGCAACGGTTACCACCATAACCCGGCGGGTATCCCCTGCACCCCTAAGGGCCCCTGCCATCACCATAACGACGGCCAGGGCCGGCTGGGAGACGGCCACGATGCGCAGACAAAGGGAAGCCAGCTCCACCACCTGGGGGTCCTTAGTGAATAGCCCTACCACCTGTTGGGGGAATAGAAACAAGACTATGCCCAAGAAACCCATGATGGATGCCGCCGAACGGGCCGCAACCATCCCGCTTTCCTCGGCCAAGTCGGGACGCCCGGCCCCCAATCCCTGCCCCACCAGGGTCGTAGCAGCCAGCGCAAAGCCGAAGCCAGGCATGAAAGACAATGATTCCGCCGTCAAACTGACAGCGTGGGAAGCTATAGCGACGGTGCCGAGCCCGGCCACAATCAAGCCAAAACCAAGCTGTCCCCCCCGCATGATCATCTGTTCCACTGCAGCCGGGGCGCCTATCCCGACTATGCGCTTGAGAGCCGTAGTATTCCAGCGGTAGTCATCGGTAATGCGCAAGTTGACGGGGCAGCGTTCACTGAAAAGAGCCCTCACCGCCAAGAGGCCTTCCACCGTCCGGGCGATGGCCGATGCCAATGCCGCCCCCGCCACGCCCATCGCGGGAATCATGCCCATTCCAAAAATGAAAATGTAGTTCAAAACGATGTTCAGCACATTGCCGATACCGGCCACCAGCATGGGCGTCTTCGTGTCCCCAGCGCCCCTGAGGACGGCATTGATGCCAAGCACCCCCAAAGAGAAGGGGGTCGCATAAGAGACAATTCGCAGGTACTGTCCGCCAAGACGGATGATGCTCTCGTCAGGAGACTTGTCAAGGATCATCATTAGACGAATCAACTGCTTCCCAAAGATGATTCCGCCAACCCCAAGGACTAACGCCATCAATACAAGGAGCTTGACCGATTGGCGCGCAATCACCCTGGCTTCATCCCACTCCTTCGCACCCGTATGCCGGGCTACAAGGGCAGTCGTCCCCACCGTTATGGCCGCAAACACCGCAAGGGAAAAGTGCACCAGAGCATTGGCCAAATCGACGCTAGCTATGGCCTCCTTTCCCAGCTTCCCCACCATGATCACATCGGCTATGCCTACCCCCATGTGGAGGATGTTTTCAACTATGGCTGGCCAAGCAAGAGTAAGCACCCCGAGACGCACTTCCGCTTGTGCAGCATCTAGTGCCATGGGCAGTCCACCTTTCCCGGGCAAGAAAAGCGAGGCTCGGTGCCATGCACCAGCCCCAGCACAAGAGTTCTCCGCCGGATTTATGAGGAAAAACAAGGAATCAAATTGCTGGAGGATGTCCCCAACGGAAAAGAGACGCTAATCCCCTTGAGCATTATATCACACAAACTTCCCCGGGTCGAGGGCGCCCCCCCGGGACTGCCTTCACCAGAACAGGTTGTAATTCGGGGCTTCTTTAGTGATCTGCACATCATGGGGATGGCTCTCCCTGGTGGAGGCGGGAGTGATGCGGATGAACCTAGTTTGCGTCCTCAGCTTCTCGATGGTGTCCACTCCGCAGTAGCCCATCCCCGCCCGCAAGCCTCCAACCATTTGAAACACCGTTTCCGCCAGGGGGCCCTTGTAGGGAACCCGTCCCTCAATCCCTTCGGGGACCAGCTTCCTGGCGTCTTCTTGGAAGTAGCGGTCGCTGCTGCCGGAGCGCATAGCCCCCATGGAGCCCATGCCCCGGTAGACCTTAAAGCTGCGCCCCTGATAAATCTCAACTTCACCCGGGCTCTCTTCCGTCCCCGCAAGGAGATTGCCCAGCATGACCACATGGGCCCCGGCCGCGATGGCCTTGACCATATCGCCGGAATGGCGAATGCCGCCATCGGCAATGATGGGAATGTCCCCCGCCGCCCGCGCACAATCATACACCGCGGTTATCTGGGGTACGCCAATGCCGGCCACCACCCGCGTTGTGCAGATTGACCCCGGGCCCATCCCTACCTTGACAGCGTCCGCCCCCGCGTCAATCAGGGCTTTCGTCCCTTCGGCAGTCGCCACATTGCCAGCCAGGATGTCGACCCGACTGCCGTAACGCACTTTGAATCTCTCCACGGTCTCCAGCACCAGCTTGGAGTGGCCATGGGCCGTATCGATCACCAGGGCATCGACGCCGTTCTCAACTAGAGCCGCCGCCCGCTCCTCCGCGTCGGCGCCAACCCCGACCGCCGCCGCAACCCTCAGCCGCCCTTGTTCGTCCTTGGTGGCCAAGGGATACTTCCGGGCTTTTTCAATATCTTTAATGGTAATAAGGCCCTTCAGCATGAAATTCTCATCAACGAGGGGCAGTTTTTCAATTCGATGCTTGTGCAGGATTACCTTGGCCTCCTCGAGGGTTGTCCCCACAGGAGCGGTAATTAGATTATCTTTAGTCATCACATTGCCGATCGGCTGCTCCACATCCTCTTCGAAGACCAGATCCCGGTTGGTGAGAATGCCAACCAAGCGGCCCCCTTCAGTGATTGGCACGCCGGAAATATGGTAGCGGGCCATGATCTCGAGGGCATCCTTGACCCGGTGGCGGGGAGAAAGGTGGAAAGGATCGACGATGACCCCGCTCTCGGAGCGCTTGACTTTGTCGACCTCCCCGGCTTGATCTTCGATGCTCATGTTCTTGTGGATGACGCCTATCCCGCCCTCCCGGGCGATGGCGATGGCCAGCCTCGCCTCCGTCACCGTGTCCATGGCGGCGCTCATAATGGGAATGTTCAGCCGGATCCGCTTTGTCAATAAAGTGGAGACATCAACATCCCTCGGCAATATCGATGAGTATGCCGGTACCAACAAGACATCATCAAAGGTTAATCCTTCTTTCCCGAATTTCTCCGCGAACTCCAACGGCCCTTTCCCCCCTTCAGAATGACTGCGCAAGCATCTGTTGCTCCCAAAGTTACTCCACCGCCCTTAGATTGTCAACACGTCCAAGAGGGTAAAAGCAAAAACCAGGACGCCTGCGGTTAAATTTACGTTAAAGGCCGCGCCGAGTCTCTCCGGCCGATGCCCCTTCAGCAGGGCTACTTCCCAAACGAAAAGCAAAAGCAGCAAGGCCAGCCCCAGGAGGTACAAAGGTCCCAGGCCCGCAAGGCGGCCGAGCAAGACCAGGAGCAGCAAAGTGGCCACGTGGCAGCCCACGCCCACCAGGAGGCTCCGCCCGACTCCCAAACGAACGGGGAGGGAATGGAGCCCCAGCCGCCGGTCAACTTCCACATCGACTGCCTGGTAGAAGATATCGAACCCGCCGACCCAAAGGGTCACCGCCGCCCACAGGATGGCAGGGGCAAGCTCCACCCGCCCGGTGACGGCGAGCCACGCTCCCACCGGTCCAAGGGCGAGGGTGCCCCCCAGGAAAAAATGACAAAGGGAGGTAAATCGCTTGGTATACGAGTAAAAGACCAGGAATACAATCGCCGCCGGCGCGAGGTAAAAGCAGACCGGCTCCAGCCGATAGGCGGCATACGCTAGGAGCAGGAAATTGGCTAACGCGAAGACAACAACCTCCGCCGGACGGACCTTGCCCTGGGGGAGGGCCCACTCCTTGGTCCGGGGATTGACCGCATCGTACCTGGCGTCGGCCAGCCGATTCCAAGCCATCGCACCTCCATGGGCCCCCACCATGGCCAAGGTAATCCAAAACAGCCTCCCCCAGCCTGGAAACCCCCGGGCGGCCAAGAAGGCGCCCGTGTAGGCAAAGGGCAGGGAGAACAAGGTGTGCTCCATCCTGATCATGGTCAACAGTATCCCCAGACGCAAGGCTGCGGCCTCCCTTCTTAAGCCCTCGTTGGAGATATGTTTCCCCTCCCCGGAATAAGAATCCTGCCGCGCAACTGCCGCCTTATCCCCATCCTAGTTTCTCCCCGCCTGTTGGGCGACGATGTAAGATTCCATCTTTCGCGGACAAATACCGGCCGCCTGGCAGGAAAATGGGTGCTTGTGTTAGAATACACAAAGTGTTACAATACACACGATGGAAATCTAGCCGAATTGCAGAAGAGCTTGGTTTTTCATCGTTCCCCGGGTGGGGCGCCCAACATCTAGTCCCCATTCCGTTATTCATGTATAATTGACTTCAAGGGGGGGGTGGAGTCGGCTCTTAGTTTGCCGGCTGCTTATGAAAGTATTAGTCCTAAACTGTGGAAGCTCGTCCGCGAAGTATAAACTCTATGATATGACCGATGAGACGGTCCTGGCCGAGGGCAGAGTTGAACGAATCGGCCTGGATGATGCTTTGATCACCCACGACGCCCGCGGCAAAGAACGATATCATACCACAACTCCGGTCCGCAGCCACCAGGTGGCTATCGCCCGGGCCATGGAGCTGCTCACGGACTCGAAATACGGGGTCCTGAAAAGCGTTCAGGAAATTGATGCCGTGGGGCACCGCATCGTCAGCGGCGGTGCATACTTCACTGAACCAGTCCTCGTTGATCAGCGCAACAAGGAACTGATCGCCGAATGCAGCGAACTTGCCCCACTACACAACCCCGGTGCGGTGGTGGGCATTGAAGCTGCCCAGGAACTGCTCCCTGACGCGTCGCAGGTGGCCGTTTTCGACACGGCTTTTCTCGCCACCATGGAGCCCCATGTTTACCTTTACGCCCTTCCCTACGAACTGTATGAGAAGTACAAGATCCGCCGCTACGGAGCCCATGGCACATCCCACAAATATGTGGCGCTGCGGGCGGCCCAGCTCCTTAACCGTCCTTTGGAAGAATTGAAGGTGATCACCTGCCACCTAGGCAACGGCGCCAGCATCACCGCCATTAAAGACGGCCGCTGCGTCGACACCAGCATGGGCATGACTCCTCTAGAGGGGCTCATCATGGGCACCCGGTGCGGGAGCATTGATCCTTCGATCCCCCTTTATATAATGGAGCGGGAAGGTCTAACGACCCAACAGTGCAATGACCTGATGAACAAGCAAAGCGGTTTGAAGGGCATGTCCGGCGTCAGCCATGATATGCGGGATATTGAGGCAGCTATGGAAGAAGGCAACGAGCGGGCCATCCAAGCATTCAAAGCTTACGTGCACAGCATCGTCAAACATATCGGCGCCTACACTGCGGTCCTCGGCGGCCTGGACTGCCTGGTCTTCACCGCTGGCGTCGGCGAGAACTCGCCTCTATTGCGCTCCCACGTCTGCAGCCAGCTGGCTGGCCTTGGCATTTACATTTCCGAAGAGCGGAATCACGACAAAGAGAAGGAAAAGGAAATCTCCACCGCCGAGTCCAGCGTCAGTGTTTGGGTCATTCCCACCAACGAAGAACTGATGATTGCCCGGGAGACCGCCGAGCTTTCCACCAGGGCAATCCGGCAGCGAAACTGAAGACCCCGCCCCGGCTCTTGGCCGGGGCTTTTTTATTCAGGCATGTACGGAATCGGCTCTTCTTCAGGATGAGCCAGGGTGAGCAGCTCCGCCAGGGGCACTATCTCGTACCCCATCGCCCGCAGCCCTTCGATAATCATTGGGAGCGCCGCCACCGTCGACTCCCTGCTGGCCCCCTCCTTGCGCAGCAAGGCGCCGCTGTCATGGAAAAGGATGATATCCCCCGGACGGACCCTGGTCAGGATGCGCTTTACAATCCGGTCGACGGTCATGAGCTCCATCCAATCCTGGGCCGAAAGGCTCCAGAGGACGATTTGATGCCCCAAAAGCTCCGACAGACGCCGGAAGCGCCCATCGTAAAGTCCCCGGGGCGGACGTATATACATTGGGTACTCGCCCGTTGCGTTCAAGACGGCAATGTTTGTCTTCAAAAGCTGGGCAGAAAGCTGGGCCGTAGCGAGGGTGGGCACATTGACATGATCGTAAGTGTGGCTTCCCAGCTCATGGCCTTCGGCGGCAATCCGCGCCGCGATCTCAGGATACTTATCCACATGCGCGCCTACCATAAAGAAGGCGGCCGGCACTCCCTTTTCCGCCAGAATGTCGAGAATTCGCGGCGTATACAGGGGGCTTGGTCCATCGTCGAAAGTCAAGGCCACGATTTTCCTGTCCGTCTTCGCCTTGCGGAAGATGTCGCCCTGATAGCCAAAACCGTAATATACGTAGAACCATGATGCCGCAACAATGAGCCCCGCGCTCAGCAGGACGGCCAGGGCCCCGCTGATGAACCGGCAGACCGGGGGAGTGAAGAAGCGGGACAGGCCGCGGGAAAAGAGCCGGCTCAGATTGAAGCCTAAACCGCATAAAAGGCCAATAATTGCCAACCGCATTAAGAGCGTCCCCAACAAGGCGCCTCCCTTCTCAAGAGCGCCAATCGGCCTTGATTATGCTATACTTGGACTGGGAAAGGAGCTGAACTATGAGACTGGCCAGCTTGCTAAAAGAATATGCTGCGGAAATCGGGATTGACCATCTGGGCATCAGCCGCGCAGCTAATTTGGAGGCCATCGCCCCCTTCCTGGAAGAGCGAAGGCAGGAGCTTCCCCCCTTCCTGCCCCCCAGGTGGGGACAAAGCCCAACTCAACTGCTCCCCGATGCCCGGTCCGTAGTTGCCATCGCCATACCCTACCTCAGGTCGGCCCCCGCTCCTCCGGATAATCTCCACGGGGTCCTGGCCCGCTATGCCTGGATCGAGGATTATCACCTGCTTCTCCAAGAGAAGCTCGGGCAGCTGGCCAACTTCCTCCGTAAAGAGAGGGGCGGCAACTTCATCATATCCGCGGACACGGGGCCAATCATCGACCGTTTTGCCGCCTACAGCGCAGGCCTGGGCTGGTACGGCCTAAACCACAGCCTGTTCGTTCCCGGCCGCGGTTCATGGATTGTCCTGGGTGAAATCCTGACGGATATCGAACTTGAGCCCGATCCGCCGCTAAACTCCCGGTGCCTGGAGTGCCGCCGCTGCCTCAAGGCCTGTCCCACCGGGGCCCTCACTTTATCGGGGCTGGATTATGGCCGCTGCATCTCCTATCTAACCCAAATGAAGGGGATGGTCCCCCGGGAGCTGCGCCCTTGGATGGGCAGGGCCCTTGGGGGATGCGACCGCTGCCAAGAAGTCTGTCCCCATAATCAAGGGGTTCCGACGGTAGAGGGAGAAATCTTGCCCGGCGCTCCCTATCCGGTCCTGGCCGAGGTCCTGGCCATGGACAAGAAGGAATGGACGGCGGGCCTGGGGAGAAGCGCCGTCGGCTGGCGGGGCCTGACGATCTTCCAACGGAACGCCGTCATTGCCCTGGGGAACAGCAAAGACCCCGAGGCCATCGCCCCCTTGGCCGATGCCCTCCACAATCCCCGGCCCGCAGTGCGCGCCCATGCGGTGTGGGCCTTGGGACAGATGCCTTATCCCGCGGCTCGCCGCCTCCTAAGCTCCCTGCATCCTCAAGATCCCCTGACAGCTGAGGAGCTGGCCGCCCTTCGGGCCTAACTCCTGGGCATCTCCCCAACGACAATCTTCACCAGCCGCTCCCGGCCTTCCCGCAGGACGATGAAGAAGAGGGTGTCACCCGGCTTCAAGCCCTTGATGGCCTCCCTAAACTGTTCAGCATCCTCGATGGGCTTGCGATTGACCTCGATCACCACATCACCGACGCGCAGACCCGCCTTCGAGGCCGCGCTGTCTGGATAGACATCGACAATGGCAATGCCCTTCGTGCTCGCCGGCAGCCCGAAATACTCCCTCACTGCATCATCGACGGGCAAGTAGCCAATCCCAATCCAGGGCCGGACCACCTTGCCCTTCTGAATCAGATCGTCCACTACTTCCTTGGCCACGTTGATCGGAATGGCAAAGCCGATTCCCTGGGCGGCGGCCCGCACGGCCGTGTTGATCCCGATGACCTCGCCCTTGAGGTTGAGCAAAGGTCCACCGCTGTTGCCCGGGTTGATGGCCGCATCGGTCTGCATCAGGTTCTCGTAAACCTTCATCTGGCCCCGCTCCGTATCCTGGATCGCGATCCGGCGGCCCGTAGCGCTGAGGACCCCAACGGTGACTGTATGATCGTACTCATAGGGGTTGCCGATGGCCACCACCCACTCGCCAACCCGGACCTCATCGGAATTGCCGAGCTCCGCTACGGGGAGATCCCCCTCAGCATTGATCTTCAAAACAGCCAGATCTAGATCGTAATCATAGCCAACAAGCTCCGCCTCATAAGGCTCCTCATAACCCAACACGCTGACGTAGATCTTCTCCAGCCGCTCGGGGGGATCGAAGATATGCTGGTTGGTCAAGATGTAACCATCTTCACTGATGATGAAGCCTGTGCCAGCGCTCTCCCTGGGTCCCGGCTGAGGGAACGGGAAGAACCACATCGGATCCATGAAGGGACTGCGCCGCTGGGCGACGGCCTGAAACTCAGCCTTGATGAACACCACCGCGGGCCCTACCTTGTCGACCACATCCGCTACCGCATAAGGCTGGGCAAAAACCGTCTCCCAATCCCGGGCAAGCCCTAGATCGGCGACAGGCACCAAAACAAACAACATAATCAATGCCAAGACTAAGGAGAAAGATGAGCCTAATCTGCTTTTCTTCATTCCAGATCGGCGCGAGACCCCAACAAAAGGGCCAAGAGCGCCATCCCTCCTCTCAGCGATTAATCACCAAAGACCCTGTTGCCTACCGGCCGCAGACTAATGGCGATATACGCAGCGCGTACCTCCTTCCGCCCTGGACAAGCCATTGCCTATTTCTATTATACAAGGTTTATGAAATGACCAGTAGCTGTTTTTTTCGCGGAAGATGAGCCCACAATTGCCAAGGAGGCCGATAACTGGCCTCCTTAGGGTGGGCTTTCCGGCTCTGAGTCCGGTTTCATTCACTCGTTTGCGACCGGCCTTCAAGCATATTTCGGCTGTCCCTGGGAACCGCTGCTCTCCAAGAGATCCAGGATGGAATCGTTCAAAATCTGGATGTAGGTCCCCTTCATCCCCAAGGAGCGGGTGTGGATGACGTTGGCCGATTCCAGCTTGCGCAAGGCGGAGGCGAAAATCGACCTGGTGATGCCTGCCCGGTCGGCTATCCGACTGGCCACGACGATGCCTTCCCGGCCGGGAAGCTCTTCCAAAATGGCGTTGACGGCAATCAATTCGGTGTACGACAGGTTCTCCATGGCCAGTTCCGCCATGAAGCGCTCCCGCGACTGCTGGAGCTCCCGCCGCCGCCGTTCGTTGAGCATGGTCATGCCCAGGACCACTGCCGCCATCTCCGCCAAGATCAACTGACCCTCGTTGAGGCCCCCCTCCCCGGCCATCACGGCCAAGGTGCCAAGGCGCTCTTCACCCAGCCACAGGGGGACGTACACTCCCTCCTTCGGTACGTACGGGCAGACCTGCTTCTCGTTGGTAAATGGGCATGTCCCATCTGTATTGTCAAAACTCTCCGTCTCGCTGGCCACCAGCACCTGGGCAGCCATCCGGGCGGACAGTCGTCCCTCTTCCATCAAAGGACATTGCTCCCCATCGGGGATTGCAGCCTCAATGATTTCGCCCTTGTTTCCAAAAACATACACGGTGACATCGCCCAACAGGTCAGCCATGGCCCTGGTAAGGCTCTTCATGCCGCCTCCCTGAACAGTCTCCCGAGCAGTCACCTTTGCCAACTCGCGGGTTTTCTCAAGCAGTCTCTCCAACAGTTCATTCCCCCTTCAAGTGTGCCCTATGCAATATCTTTATTATTTCGTGAACATTATACACTAAATATATGACGAAAGTATGAAGGGTTTATGAAAAACCTATGAAAGCAACGAAACTTCGACACTATCTCACGACCTCGACTTCTTGGCGGAGGGGCAAGGCAATTATGAAGACTGCACCGCCATCAGGAGGACATTCAACATCGACAACGCCCCCGTGCTTTTCTACCAGCTGCTTGACGATCACCAGCCCCAGCCCCGTCCCCCCGGGCCCTGACCGCCGGGATTTGTCTCCTTTGTAGAACCGCTCCCAAATTAACGGCAATTCCTCAGGATCGATGCCAGGCCCCGTATCCTTAACTCTGATTACCGCCCTGCCGTCTTCCACAGCGGCCCCGACCAGGATCTCGCCCCCTTGGGGAGTGAAGCGGACGGCATTGTCGATCAGGTTGAGCATTACCTGGGCCATCCGGTCCCGGTCCACAAAAAGGGGTGGAAAGTCTGGTTCAATATCCAGGCTTACTTTCAGCCCCTTGTCATCAATGGCAGGCAGCAGCCGATCGAAGATCTCCTGCACTAAGGGACCAAGATCCACCTCTTCCCGAGAGAGTTCGATGCTGCCCCCTTCAATTCGAGAAAGATCCAACAAGCTGTTGGACAACCTGATGAGGCGGAGACACTCAGCCAGCATAATCCGCAAGTACTTCCGCACCGAAGCGGGGTCCGTCACCACCCCATCAAGGATTGCCTGAAGGAACCCCCTGATGGAAGTCAAGGGCGTCCGCAGCTCATGGGAAACGTTGGCTACAAACTGACGCCTCATCTCCTCCAGCTCCCGGCGGCTGCTGATATCATTCAGCAGGGCAACGCATCCCCATTTTTCTCCGCCGGGACCGGTGATGGGCGAGATTCGCACCAGATAAGCTTTGCTCCCCCGCTCCATCTCCAGTTCGCATCTTCGGCCCGTGGCTAGGGTCTCCCGGAAGCTCTCCACCAGCAGGGGATCCGGGATGACCTCCCGCAAGTCCTCGCCAATGGCTGATGCTTCAGTCCGGCCGCAAAACTCCACGGCCTTTGGATTCATGAGCATGACCCGGCCTTCGGCATCACAGGCAATCACCCCGTCGGTCATACTCACCAAGATGGACTCGGTCTTGCTTTTCTCCTGGGTCAAGGCATAGATGCTGCGGCCCAGCTCCTCGGCCAAATGGTTGAAGGCCCTGGCCAACTGCCCTACCTCATCCTTGGAGATTTCCTGTACCCGCTTGTCGAAATTGCCCCGGGACATCTCCAGGGAGATGGCGGTCATCTCCTGCAGAGGCCTGGCGAGCTTGCGGGACAGGAAGAACCCTGCCCCGATGGATAGGAGCACCGCCCACATCAACGTCCGGTAAAACAAGGGTCTGACGGCCCGCAAGGTCCTCGCGATGCCCCGCACGGGATAATGGAGCAGGACGCCGCCGCCTACCCCACGGGCCGTCCTGATGGGCACGGCTACGGTAATGACCTCCGCCGCGAGGGGGCCTTCGCCCCTCCGATAGACAACGGTCCGGCCAGCCGCCAGCTCCCTTTGCAAAGAACCCTCTATCCGCGCCCCGCGCCAGTCGGCGTAGCGCTCCGAGGTTTCCCGCACTATCCCTAAGCTGTCCACCAGCCAGATGCCAACCCCAATGCAGTCTTCAAAGGAATCCATCATGTATTCCACGTCGACTGCCCCATCCTGCTCCAGGGGAATTGCCAGGCGGCTGGCCAATTGTTCAGCCTGCTGGGTAAGTTCTTCTCCCAGCACCATCCTGTAGTAATTTGTGAAAAAGCGGGAAAGACTGAACCCTACACTGACAGCCGTCAGCAGGATGATGATCAAGTAGCTGCTCAGGAGTCTCCCGAAGAGGCTTCGCATCTGACCACCTCAAACTTATAGCCTACTCCCCAAACGGTCTGGACATAGCGGTAGGGATGGGACTCCGGTTCAATTTTCTGGCGGAGGCGCTTCACATGGACATCGATGGTCCGCTCATCGCCGAAAAAGTCATATCCCCAAATCTGCTCCAGGAGCTGGGCCCGGGAAAAGGCCCGACCTTGGTTGCTGGCCATTAGCCAGAGCAGGTCGAATTCCTTGGGGGTCAAAGTAACCCCTTTGCCGTTCAAACGGACCTTGTGCTCCAGGGAGTCGATTTCTAGGCCCGGGAACCACATCGCTTTGGCCGGCTCCGGTTCTTCCGGGCCGACTCGCCGCAGGACGGCCTTGATCCTGGCCACCAGCTCCCGCGGGTTGAATGGTTTGGTCAGATAATCGTCAGCCCCGAGCTCCAGACCCAAGATTTTGTCAACATCCTCGCCCCGGGCGGTGAGCATGATGATGGGCGTCGACATGGCCTTGCGCACCCGTCGGCAAACCTCCCAGCCGTCCACCTCCGGCAGCATCAAGTCCAGCACAATCAAGTCGGGCGTCCGCCTGAAGATCATGTCGAGGGCTTCCTTCCCATCATGGGCCAAGTAGACTCGGTAGCCCTCTTTCTCCAAATACAACTGCACAAGCTCGCAGACATTGGGCTCATCGTCCACAACCAAGATGCGTTTCAATGCGCGCTACCCCCCAACGGAGCCCTTGCCATCAAGCACATTCTATCAGGGAATGATGACAAATCTATGAAGCCGGAATGCACGAAAAAGGGCCCTGCCTTGCGGGGGCTCCCATCGTCATCCCACGGATATTATAGCATCGGGTCAAGGATCCCTGCAAATCGCCTCCCAAGGGC
>JAAYLV010000098.1 GCA_012521755.1 Bacillota bacterium
GTGTAGGCCTTTTCGACTTCAATGAAGCTGCCTAACCGTTCCCCGACAGGTAAACAGCCAGGATCCTCCCTGGGGGTGACCTCTTCCAACAGCTCCCCGGAGGGTTGACGCAGAAGGCCATTCGGCTGAGTGACCAGCCCGTCACCCCCCAGATAGGCATCGATCTGGGCAGCGGCCCGCTTCCCGGCGGCAATGGCCTCGATCACTGTGGCCGGGCCCGTTACACAATCGCCGCCAGCGAAGACGCCCTCTTGGGTTGTGGCCATGTCCTCGCCAATTTGGATCCGGTTGCCCCGGCCGATGGCTAGTTCCTTCTCCCAGCCGAGGAGCTCGGGCTCCTGGCCAATGGCGGGGATGACCAAATCGGCTTCTATGGTGACTGCCTCTCCCGAAGGCACCGTGCGGCGGCGGCCGCTGGCATCAAAGAGCTCAGGGACCATCTTGTCGCAAAGGACCCCAACGACTTTCCCTTCCCGGCCGAGGATGCGGGCAGGGTTGGTCATGGGCAAGATCTCAATGCCTTCGTTTTTCGCCTCTTTGATCTCTGAAGCTTCCGCGGGCATGTCGGCCTCCCGGCGCCGGTAAATGATCGTCACCTGCGCGGCGCCAAGGCGCAGGGCCGACCGGGCGGCATCAATGGCCACGTTGCCGCCTCCGACCACGACTACTTTCTGCCCCTGGAAGGAGAATTTCTGTCCCAGGTTCAACTCTCGCAAGAACCGGGCGCCGGGAATGACGCCTTCCAGGTCCTCCCCTTCGATGCCTAAACGAAGGTCCCCATGGGCTCCCACCGCGACGAAGACCGCGTTGAAGCCCCAGTCCTTAAGGTCAGCCAAGGTGAACTCCTTGCCCAGGGCCATCCCCGTTCGCAGCTTGACCCCTAAAGCCAAGATGGAGTCAATCTCCATCTGAAGGACATCCTTCGGCAGCCGATATTCGGGAATGCCCACGGTGAGCATGCCGCCAGGGACGGGCAAGGCTTCGAAGATGGTGACCTGATGTCCCTTGCGAGCCAGATAATAGGCGGCGGTGAGGCCCGCGGGGCCGGCCCCGATGATGGCTACTTTGGTGTCCTTGGGCGACGGCTTCTCCTCCACGGGGCGGGAGCCGTTGAGGCTGTAGAAATAATCGCCGGCGAATCGCTTCAGGGCTCTGATGGATAGGGGTTGATCTAAGTTTTCCCGGCGGCACTTGCGCTCGCACGGATGGTGGCAAACCCGACCGCAAATGGCCGGCAAAGGATTTTCCCGACGGATCTCCAGATACGCATCGAGGAACCTCCCCTGGCGGATGTAATCCAGGTAAACGGGCACATCCACCCCGGCGGGACAGCTATTTTGACAGGGGGAGAGGAACAAGGAGGCGCAAACCGACGCAGGACAGCGCTTCTCCTTGATGTGGGCTTCGTATTCATCCCGGAAGTAGCGGATGGTGCTAAGGACCGGGTTGGGAGCCGTTTGGCCGAGGCCGCAAAGGGCCGACTGTTTGATGCTTTCCCCAAGCTCAAGGAGGAGATCGATGTCCCCTTCCTGTCCTTCGCCGTGGCTGATGCGCTGCAGGATCTCCAGCATCCGCTTGGTGCCGATGCGGCAAGGGGTGCATTTCCCGCAAGACTCATCCTGGACAAAATCGAGAAAGAATTTGGCCAAGTCCACCATACAGGTGTCTTCATCGATGACGACTAGCCCCCCTGAACCCATGATGGTCCCCATCTCGGCCAGGGATTCGTAATCAACGGGCGTATTGAGGTGCTGAACCGGGATGCAGCCCCCGGAAGGTCCTCCCGTTTGGGCTGCTTTGAATCTCTTTCCCTTTGGTATGCCGCCGCCGATATCGAAAACAATCTCTCCCAGACTGGTGCCCATGGGGACTTCCACCAACCCATTGTTGATGACGTCCCCCGCCAGGGCGAACACCTTGGTCCCCTTGGAACGTTCCGTGCCGATCTGGGCAAACCACTCCGGGCCCTTGCGGATGATGGTGGGGATGTTGGCGTAAGTCTCCACATTGCTGAGCAAGGTTGGCCGGCCCCACAAGCCTTCATCCGCGGGGAAGGGCGGCCTGGGCCTCGGTTCTCCCCGCTCGCCCATGATGGAATTGATAAGGGCTGTCTCTTCACCGCAGACAAAAGCTCCGGCCCCAAGGCGCATCTCCACGTCGAAATCAAAGTCAGACCCGAAGATATTCTTGCCCAACAAGCCCACCTTACGGGCTTGATGGATGGCGATGTCCAGGCGCCGGACCGCGATGGGGTATTCAGCCCTGATGTAAATGTAACCTTGCTTTGCCCCAACAGCATAGGCCGCAATGGCCATCCCTTCCAAGACCCGGTGGGGATCGCCTTCGAGGGTGCTCCGGTCCATGAAAGCTCCCGGGTCGCCTTCATCCGCGTTGCAGACGACATACTTGATTGGGTCTTCCTTTCGCCGGACAAACTCCCATTTCAGCCCGGTGGGAAAGCCTGCACCTCCCCGTCCCCGCAGGCCCGATGCCTTAATCATGTCGATGACCTGGGCGGGAGTAAGTTCCGTGACGACCTTACCCAAGGCAGTGTAGCCTTCCCGGGCGATGTATTCTTCAATGACTTCCGGGTCAATGACGCCGCAGTTTTCCAACACCAAGCGGCGCTGCTTCTGGAAAAAGTCGATTTCAGTCACATCGGCAACGGTGAGGTCCGTTTCGGGCTCATGGTACAAGAGCTCCTTGACGACCCTTCCCTTGAGGAAGTGCTGCTCCACCAGGTCCGGCACATCTTCGGGCTTGACTTGGATGTAGAAGACGCCTTCCGGATAGACCATCATGTTTGGCCCGAAGCGACAAAACCCGAAGCAGCCCGTCTCTACCACCAAGACCTCCCGGTCCAGCCCTTTGGCCGCCAGCTCCTTGCGCAGGGCTTCCTGGAGCTTCTCACTGCCAGAGGCGTGACAACCAGTTCCGCCGCAAACAAGTACGTGGGAGCGGTAAATCTTCATCCATCCTGCCTCCCTTCCGTTACATTCAGGGTCCACTCAGGGATGATCCGCCCGTTGACCACATGCTCGACGATAATCTGGCGCACCCGGGAAGGATCTACCTTCTTGTAAACGACCCGCCTTCCCTCCGCATCGACGACCTCAACTAAAGGTTCTTGGGCACAGAGCCCCATGCAGCCTGTCTGGCTGACTAGCACTTCCGTTAGACGTCGCTTTTCCAGCTCATCCAACACCGCTTGCATCACTTCCCGGGCCCCCGCGGCAATGCCGCAAGTACCCATGCCCACGATCAGCTGCACATTGCCCCCCGCCTCCCGCAGGGCAATGGTGGCTAGTGCTTCATCCCTGATTCGCCGCAAGTCATCAAGGCTAATCATCTTCCTCACTCCTTCCCAATCGGGCAAGGTTCTCCGAGCAATACTCTCGTATCCAGCGGATAACCGGCGGATGACTCAAGGGGACCTGTCCCAGTACCTGCCTGATCTGACGGGTGTCAAACCTCCAGTTCCGATCGTCCACGGTGTAACTGAGCACCACGTCCACCTGAGGGCTCCCTCCGAGGAACACGGCCAAGGTCCCAGCCAAATCTCCCATGGGCGGAAGATCCACGTGGCCCAGCTGAAACTCGGCCCCGACTAAAGTGCCTTTGCCGGGAGAAGAGTCTACCCATACCCGTCCGCCGCAGCTCTCCGCGGCTTGCCGCCAGAGGGCCAAGCCCAGCCCCACAGGCCGCTCCTCCCGGGTGGTGAAAAAGGGACCGAAGACTCCCTCCACCTGCTCCCTCGTCATGCCCCGGCCATCATCCTGGATAACCACCTGCAGACACCCTTTGTGCCTGTCTTCACACACCTCGACAAGAATGAGGGAAGCTTGGGCTTCCAGGGCATTTTCCATGAGGTCTAGAATGTGTAAGGCAAGCTCCTCCATCGTTCCTCAGGCCACGCCCGCCGGACGGTAAGCCATCAGGATCTGGGGGATGGCATCCGGTTTGACCAGTCCATAGGTGTTCTCATTGATGGTCATTACCGGCGACAGGCCGCAGGCTCCCAGGCAGCGGACCACTTCCAGGGAGAAAAGACCATCATCGGTGCTGTCCCCGGCTTTGATCCCCAGCTCCTTCTCCAGCCGCTCCAGCA
>JAAYLV010000020.1 GCA_012521755.1 Bacillota bacterium
ATCAAGAAGGAGGTTGGCCGTATTGACCGGGCAAGAGGGCTTGATGGAGGAGTTCAAGGCGTCGGGGATCATCAGCACTGGGCTGGCGATACTGCTCATCGTAATCGCCATACTCTTGCTGATCGTAGCGCTCCTGTTCCTCATTTTCTAGACAGACAAAGACTCATTACGGGGCGAGTAGTCGCCCCGTCTCTGTTATGCTTCCATTCGTTTCTCCATCCGCTGCAAGATTTCAGCTAGAACTAGTCCGAAGATACCTGCTGTGACCAGGTCCGACAGAAGAGTGTCAGGCCCGACGGGAATCAACTCGGTCACCCGAAAGAGCTTTGCGATGACGTGGGCGGAAAACCAAACGGTAATGCCGTAAACCGCCCCTTTGAACCGATAGTCTTCTGTATCGATGGCCCGCAGAAGATAGGCAAATCCCACCCCCAAAAGACCCGAAAAAAACAGCTGGCCAAGCTGGGCAATGATGGCCTCGCCAATGTTCCTAAGTCGGTGACCGTACAACAAAACGGCTGCCCACTCGACATAAGGGAGCTCTACGATCCCGAGGAGATGGGAAAGATAATCGGCCAGACTGGAGACAGCTCCGGCGATTGTCCCCGCGACAAAGCCCCTGGTGAACCGTTCACGTATAACCATACCCACACCCCTCATCAAGTTTGACTAGAGCTATCATGCCCTAGCCTTCCCCGGAAGTATGCACCAACAAGAAGCTAGGATGAGGGAGGGGCTTGTGTCTACTCTTCCCCTTTACTACACAAAAAGCGGGTGCACCGGAGATTCATGCCCCTAATCTCGGCCCCGCAAAAAAATGGCACGCCTGGCAGGAATCGAACCTGCGACACCGGGATTAGAAGTCCCGTGCTCTATCCCCTGAGCTACAGGCGCGCAAAGTTGATGGAGCGGGTGAAGGGAATCGAACCCTCGTAGCTGGCTTGGAAGGCCAGTGCTCTACCATTGAGCTACACCCGCTTAGCAACCATATTATACATCACTTTTAAATCCCTATCAAGACCGACTGGTCGGGGCGGGCGGATTTGAACCGCCGACCTCCTGCTCCCAAGGCAGGCGCGCTGACCAAACTGCGCTACGCCCCGTCTTTTCAGCGGTACGATCTTATCACACGCCCGATCCTGGTGTCAAGGGCGCAAGCTCCTTTAGCAACTCAGCAGCCAACCTAAGGGCTCGACCCCGGTGACTCACTCTGTTTTTCTCCTCCGGAGAGAGTTCGGCAAAGGTTTTCCCCAACCCATCAACGATGAATAAGGGATCATAACCAAAGCCGCCTTCTCCCCTTAGCTCAAATCCGATCAGCCCTTCGCACTTCCCCTCAACCAAGTGGACGTTGCCATCGGGCTCGGCAACGGCGATCACACAGCGGAAGCGGGCAGTCCGCCCCTCTAGGGGTATGCCCTCGAGTAGACGAAGGAGCTTCCGGTTATTATCCCCGTAGGTAGCATCGGGCCCGGCAAAGCGGGCCGAATATACTCCAGGCCTTCCTCCCAAGGCATCAACCTCAAGGCCAGTATCGTCGGCCAGGGCCAGGCAGCCTGTGAACGCGGCTATCTCCTTTGCTTTCTTGATGGCATTGTCCTCTAAAGTCAAGCCGTCCTCAATCACTTCCGGAAAACCGGGAAAATCATGGGCAGTCAACACCTGCCAAGGCTGACCAGCCAGGATTGCCTGGATTTCCTTGATCTTATGCTCATTCCTCGAAGCGACTACCAGCCTTGCCAACCTTCCGTCCTCCAATACTAGCCACAACTTCCGGGGGCAAAACTTCACGCTGGATGGCCACCAAACGCCTAATCCCCTGTTGGGCCAACAGCAGCATCTCTTCCATCTCATCCCAGCCGAAGGGATACTCCTCGGCAGTGCCCTGAATCTCTACAAAACGACCGGCGGCGGTCATGACGACATTCATGTCTACCTGGGCCCGGCAATCTTCTTCATAGCACAGATCCAACATCGGCACACCGTTAACGATCCCCACGCTAGTTGCGGCGACGAAATCGGTGACGGGCAACTTTGACCAGTTCTCCTGCTCTTTGATGACTGTCAAGGCATCGACGAGGGCGAGGAAGGCTCCTGTCACACCCGCGGTGCGCGTCCCACCATCGGCCTGGAGAACATCACAGTCGAGCCAAATTGTCCGTTCTCCCAATTGGGTCAGATCAACTACCGCTCGCAAGGAACGACCGATTAACCTTTGAATCTCGTAGGTGCGGCCGCTTACCCTGCCCCTTGTTGATTCCCGCACCGTCCGGGATTGGGTCGCGCGGGGGAGCATCGCGTATTCCGCAGTAATCCATCCCTGACCTGTCCCCCGCAAGAACGGCGGCACCTTATCCTCAATGCTGGCGGTGCAGATGACCCGAGTATCCCCCACCTCCATGAGGGCTGAGCCTTCCGGGTACTTAACGTAATTTCGGATAATCTTGATTGGACGCATATCCTCTGGACTACGCCCGTCCACACGTTGCAATGCAATTCCTCCCCACATGGACCATTGTGCCAACAAACTGCTTCCAAAACGGGAGCATCGGTCTCTCATCTAATGTGCCCCGCACGATGACAAGTAATCGGCGTTGCGTGGCAGGCAATGGAATCAGTCTGTGGGTCGACAAGGACCAAAAGCATCCCCAGCTAGGCCTGCCAATCCTCAGCGCCCGCTCTTGTAGGCAAGGAGGGCCAAAGTCCGGGCCATTTCATTGTACACTATGGACAGCCCCTCATCCACACCCATGCCAGGCTTGGCCATCACCAAGGCCGGTTGGGTGGCTAGGGCGATGTGAGCGCAGATCCGGGCGGATCGGTCCGTCTCGTTGCACGTCCCGCCAAGATAAGCATCCACCCCGTGCCGATGACAAGCTAGTACCGCCTCGATGCTCTTGTCCAAGGACCCGAGGTCAGGGGTCTTGATTTGGATCATGTCGACGGCGCCGGCGGCGGCAAAATCCTCGATATCCTCCAAAGTATTGCACCACTCATCGGCAACAATGCCTACGGGCACGTTTCTCTCCTTCAGTCTCCGCCGCAAACGCGCGAGGGTCTCAATTTGCTCATCCCTTCCCCCAACGTCAACGGGGCTTTCAACCCGCAGGCCGTAGGGCGATGCAGCCGCAGCTAGTTCGCCGAGATAGTCGACCAACTTCCCTTCGTCGCCATCGAATAAAGAACCTAAAAGCCCATAGACATCCACTTGGATTACAGGCCCATACCCCTGCGCCCCGATCTTTTGGATCCTGGCCGAGAGCCACTCGATATACTCCAACAGCCCTTCGCCGTCGGGACCAATCTTGTCGAGGCTGTTGAATAGGCCGTGGGGCAAGACGGCTACTTGCTTGAGGATCATCTTGTCAACCTGTAAGTATCGATCATCACCACTTTGGGTCAAGATGGGGATCATCTTCCACTGGGGACTTAAGCCCCATTCCTGGGCAACAACCTCGCACATCGCCAGACCCCGGCTGCGAGCCATGGCATCGAGGATCGCCTGGCTGACCCCATACTGGACAGCCAGGGGCAGTCCCTGCAGTCTTTGACACAAGTCCCGGAAGGAGTCGAGGGAGCTGCCCCTCAACCAGGGAACAACTTCCTCTTGAATCACTCGAGCTGCTCTATCGGCCTCCAAAGGTCCCTCCCGGCCGCCAACGCCCGCGTATTGGACCGTCGCACAGTCGCCGTAGGCAACCTGCCCATCGCTCAGGACCAGTTGGACGCTCAGGGATTGCCCCGGCTGCCGAATACTGGTAAAACCCGGCGTAACCGGAGAGCCGCTGTAGATAAAACCATCACGTTTCGCTCCAGCCTTAATGGCCCCTTGGTCGTCGGTGTAAAACCCCGTTAAACCGGGACTAGTGACAACGTCGACAATATGCAATTATTTCACCTCCGGGATCTTCCCATGATGATGCAAGCAAGACCCTCAGTGGGCGGGTTCACCTCCTCGAGCATGCAGTTCCCGTCTCGTCTGCTAGTTCTTTAACTAACCGGCGGAAAAGGTCGCCCCGCTCCTCGAAATTGCGAAACATATCATAGCTGGCACAAGCAGGGGACAACAGAACGACATCACCCGGCCTTGCCACTTCCGCCGCTAGTCTGACCGCTTGAGAGAACTCTTTAGCCCGGAGGATAGGAAAATCCTTCTTTTTTTGCCGAACAGCCCTTTCTATTTTTTCCGCGGTCAAGCCAACTAGGACCAGGTGCCTCACCTTAGAGATGATATGGTCGGCCAGTTCATCGAAGGGAAGATTCTTGTCGGAGCCGCCCGCGATCAGGACGATCGGGGACGTAAACGCGTTAAGACCAGCGATTGCCCGGGCGGGGGTGGTAGCTATGGAATCATTATAGTATTTCACCCCGCATACCTCTCCCACAAGCTCTAAGCGGTGGGCAACTCCGGTGAAGGTGCGACAAACCTCCGCCATATGGCCCAAAGGCGCCCCTAGGGCCGCCGCGGCTAGACAGGCCGCCAACACATTTTCCACGTTATGGCTCCCCAACAGGGCAAGGTCTCTGACCGAACATACTGCCCCCTCCAGCCCAGTCCCAGTCAGGACAATCTCCTCGCCATCGACCCAGGCTCCCCTGGCCACCGGACGGCGGCGGCTGAAGGTGAAGACCTGTCCCCGCGCCTCACGAATCATCTCCGGCGTGTAAGGATCATCTTCATTGAAAATGGCCACATCCCCCTCATGCTGCCATCGGTAGATGTTTTTCTTGGCATGGACGTAATCTTCCATGGTGGGATGGACATCCAGATGGTTTGGGGTGATGTTGGTGATCACCGCAACATGGGGGCTTTGCTCCATAAGCTCAAGCTGGAAGCTGCTAAGCTCCAGGACCACCCTGTCCTCGTTGGTGATGCTGTCAACCTGGTCAATGAGGGGGGTGCCGATGTTGCCGCCGACGAAAACCCGGCCGCCCCCGCCAGCAAGCAGCTTGCCAACTAGAGTTGTGGTTGTCGTCTTGCCGCTGCTGCCGGTGATGCCGACGATGGGGGCAGGACATAGGGCAAAGAATAAATCGATCTCGCTGGATAGAACAACGCCAGCCTCTTTGGCCTTCTCAATCTGGGGCAGATTCTTCGGCATTCCCGGCGTTAGAAAGACAACGTCAAAACCCTCCAGATCCTCTAGGTAGCCGGGGCCAAGCCGGAAGGCTACCCCTTGAGCCGCCAGTTCATCATAAGTCTCGCCAAGCTCCTTTGGCCCCAATCGATCGCAAGCAGTAGGTACTACCCCCTTGGCCAAAAGGTAGCGAATCAAGGCCCGGTTGCTCATCCCCAGGCCCACCACAGCAACCTTCTTCTTTGTTAAGTCCAACCCTACAGCCCCCTCGCCATCAGACCCTCGTCAAGTCGACGTGCTCCACCCAATCTAGTTCCTGACCTAAAAGGCGAGCACCCCGCTTGGCAAACTCCTCCGGCTCCCCCGTCGCAAAGAAAAGGTCGCGGCCCTTCTTCCCGGGGGAGAGAAGATCCATCTCCGCAAGGGAGCGGCCAGCTTGCCGCACCGCCTCCACCGCCGGATCGACTGTCTTTATCTCACCCATGTAAGCGCGGACCTGGCTGTCGAGGAAGGGATAATGGGTGCAGCCATAGATCAGCGTATCTACACCAGCGGCCCGCAAGGGCCCCAAGTATTCATCGATAGCCTGGGCCATCTGGGAAGAGTTGAACTGTCCACTTTCAATGAGGGGAACGAACTTAGGGCAGGCCTGGCTGTAGACCTGGGCCCCGTGCTTCCGCAGTATACGCCCGTAAGCATCGCTGTCGATCGTGCCTTGGGTGGCGATCACTCCGATCTTGCCCTCCCCGCTCATCTTGAGGGCGGTTTTCACTCCCGGCTCGATCATCCCGACGAGGGGCAGGGAAAACTCCTCCCTGACGACGGGCAAGGCCAGCGCGGATGACGTGTTGCAGGCCATCACCACCATCTTCACACCCCGGCTTCGCAAAAAAGTGATGATCTGGCGCGCAAACAGCTGGATTTCTTCGGGAGTTCGATCGCCGTAAGGCAGGCGGGCCGAGTCCGCCAAGTAGATGATCTGTTCGGCGGGCAATTGACGCCGGATCTCCCGGACAACAGTCAAGCCCCCTACGCCCGAATCATAGACCCCTAGGGGAGCACATCTATCCATACCTTCACCATCCGTCCCTTAATCGCCCTATCATTGTATGCAAGTGCAGTCAAATAATCCTAAAGCTAGTGTGTCCGGCCCATCTTTTCCCAATACGCCTTTAATGTTCCTCTATTACCAAGGAAAAATCGGGCTCTAAAGGAGTGCGAAGGTCTAGGTGCCCCATCAGGGTTTCAAGCTCGCGACCGCCTACGAAAATCTGGACCAGCTCCACCTCCGGCAGCTGAGCCAGGGTGTTGACAACGGCGTAGACAGTCAGCAGTTCGCCGGTAGTTCCCCCTGGATGAAACTCGATCATTTCTTCGCTCAAATCCACATAGGCCACGCGGTCCACCACCGCGACGCTTTGCAGCCGGGTATTGGCCGGCAAAGGCAGTACCCAAGGTTCACCGGGCCGAGGCCCCTTGAGGAGTTCTTCGATCAAGCCTTGGGGAGAAACCTTTTCCACATCGACGATCCTCTTCACTGGCACGAGACTAGTTCCATCGCGGGTCGCTAGATAAATGAGCACCTCAGCCCCGGCAGGATCAGTCGCGACTGATGGCGGGCCGGAGCGTTGAACTAGCGCCCAAATGATAATTATCACTAACAGGACGACAAGTGCTATTAATGTCTTATGCGTACCCTTGCCCACCGCCCGTCACCCCTCACTGGCCGCTGCGGCCGGGTTCTCTCCAGCATCTGGAAGGATCTCAGGCACCGGACCCAAGGACCGACCCGCCCGCTCCCGGAAATAGTGGCTGAGACCTTCGAACAACGCCTGTGCGCAACGCTGCCGGAATTCTGGATCTAGAAGGAGTTTTTCTTCATCGGGATGATTGATAAAGGCGACTTCGACGAGGGCCGTTGGAATGCTCGATTCCCTCAGCACATACAGGTCGCGGCGGGTCTTGACTCCCCGGTCCGTCCGGCCCAATTCCTTCATCAACGACGTCTGCAGGGCCTCGGCCAACAGCCGACTGCTTTGCTTATCCGGATGGTAGAAGGTCTCGGTTCCACAGGCCTCTTGGAAGCGGAAAGCATTCGCGTGGATGCTCAAGAATACGTCTCCCTTGCCTTCTTTGGCTAAGCGAACACGTTCTGGAAACTCAACATAGCGGTCCTCATCCCGGGTCATGTAGACTTCACAGCCAACGGCCGCCAACAAGTCCCGCAGCCGCAAACTGATATCCAAAACCACATCCTTCTCTTTGCTCCCCGAGGGACCTAGGGCTCCCGGGTCCAGGCCGCCATGGCCAGGATCGAGAATAACGCGCAGGCCCTTGCCCGTCTTTTCCGCGACCTCCTTCACCCCAGGAAGGGACGGAAAATCAGGATC
This sequence comes from Bacillota bacterium, assembly GCA_012521755.1. Taxonomy (GTDB): domain Bacteria; phylum Bacillota; class Limnochordia; order JAAZLZ01; family JAAZLZ01; genus JAAZLZ01. Next base: position 7,469 of record JAAYLV010000020.1, read on the forward strand.
GGGCTCCTTGATGAGGGCAACTGGCTCGTCACCCGGTTCTATTTCCGCCAGCTCCAGGTCGATCGGCGGAGGCGGCCCCAGCTGGATGGCGACCCCCCCTTCCTGCCGAAAAGCCTTGGCTTCGACAGGACCATTGACATCGAGGACAACCCGGACCACGTTGGGGAGAAACTGGCTTGCCCGCACCTGCTTGACCAATTCGCCCCCGAGGAGGATCGTCCGGTCTTTCGCATTGAGGGAAGCGTGGAAAACGTCGATAACAACCCTATCGGGCTCCACCAGCCGCCAGATCTCGTAAGGTGCCGTAGGCGGCACAACAATGAACAGTTCCCCTCCCTCGTCCGTATCCCGCCAGGATAGGGAATCTACCGCGTGGTTCAACAAGAGAGCTACACCTGGCTCTTCTTCCCGAGCAAAGGCCTCATAACCAACGGGCGCGTTCAGCTCCACCACCACCCGGACCACATCGGGGCCAAATTGGCCGACCCGTAGACATCGGGCCACCCCAGCCGCCACAGGCTGCTCTCCCGGAGGAACGCCTAACTTCGCGCCGTGGACGTCCACCACAATGCGATGGGGATCGGCCAGGAGAATCGTGTCGTAAGCAACGGGAGTATTGGTCAACACATCGAGCCTGGTGCGCCCCTCTTCTTCGCAAAGGAGAATCTCAGAAACGACGATGGTTGCGTCGGACAAGTGCAGGGCAGCTGTCTCCATGTCCCAGCGCATTGTCAGTTCCAGAGCCTCCGCCAGGAAAGTGAGCGGCGCCAGGATCCGATCATCTTTCAACTGGGGGGCAGCCCGCAACTGATGAGGTTCCCCGTTGAGCTGGGCCTCCCGGGAGTTGATGTGCATGACAATATGTTTGTCTTGTCTTTGGATCTCAATTCGGCCTGCTCCAGGCTCCCAGGTTAGGGACATTCCAATGGCACTAGCCAAAGACCTAACCGGCAACAGAACATGACCATCGACAACAACCGGCGCCACATCTGAGCTAAGGGCTCGCCCATTGAAGTAGACTTGGGTTGCCGATGCCGGCCCACCAGGTATAAAAAAAAGTAAGATGACTGCTAAAACCAAGGCCGCCCTACCGGTACGCATTAAGCTCCACCCTTCTGTTTCGATTAGGCCTTTGACCCTTCCTGAAAGGTTTTTCGACGAGAGGAAGGGATTTCCTCCTACATAGAAGTCGCAGTCTTCGTCCAGGACGGCATTATGGCCTCCTCCCACAAACGCTTCCTCCTCCGGACCGCTTGGCAAAACATCCGCCGCGACATGGACCGCTCCCGATGATCGCCGTGTTGGGTTCGATGGTTGCCGCCATTTGCGGGTCGAAGGCAAAATTGCCGTCAGTATACATATCGGCAAATGTCCAGTAATCATCCAGTTCAGCAAGGTCGAAAGACGCCTCCAGAGGTGCCGCCAATACTATCCCGGTGCTGATGAGACGGGCTTTCTCTCGACCCCTCTTGACAGTGCAATGCGGCCTAGCATCTTGCAACTTGCTGTGAGCACAACCCTAACCCCTCTACAGCCAAGCACCCTTAGACCTTGACATTAAGCCCTTTCCCCGGTATAATCAAATTGGTCAAATAGCCCACGCACAGAACCCCTCCTGCAAAGAAGGGGTTGTATTGTCGGGGTGAGGATGTGAAAAATGCGATCAAGGTGGTTACTGAGAATCGCAAGGCCCGCCACGACTACTTCATTGAGGAAGTAATCGAAGCGGGGATTGTCCTCCAAGGTACCGAAGTTAAGTCCCTGCGGGCGGGACGAGTGAACCTGAAGGACAGCTACGCCACCATTGACAATGGCGAGGTTTTCCTGCATAATGCCCATATTAGCGAATATGAATACGGCAATCGCAACAACCACGATCCGTTGCGCAGCCGCAAGCTTCTCCTCCATCGCGAGGAGATTCAAAAGCTAATCGGGCGTACTAGAGACAAAGGCTATACGTTGATCCCGTTGAAGATTTACTTTCGCAATGGCAAAGCGAAGGTTGAACTGGCCCTAGCGAAGGGAAAGAGACAGTACGACAAACGCCAGGCCATTGCGGAGCGGGATGCACGCAGAAAAATCGACCAGACCTTGAAAGAGCGTTATGTTAACACACGGGGGTGAATTAGATTCGACACAGGGATGAAGGCGCATCAATAGCGGGTCGAGGTCCTGCGCCTCGTTAAACTGCAGGAAAGCGATAAACGCCAACGATAATTACGCACTCGCTGCTGCGTAAGACAGCAGCCGCTCCCCAGCTTCTCGCTCGTGGAAGCTGGTGCGGGTGTCAACTTAGCGAGCTACCCGGCCGGCAACGCCCATAACCGTCTGGGGAAACTGATGGGCTAGTCCTGAGGAGATCCTGCCCTTGGGAGCCCCGAAGGACGAAGCACAATACAAGGGATACACCCGTAGAAGTTGGTGTGACTTTCCTTGTGGACAGCGGTGCAATTCCGCTCACCTCCACCAACACAAAAAGCAAGCGCTGCCGGCGGGGCAGCGCTTTTTGGATCTTGTCAGGAGCTTAGCGGACAGGCTGCATGACCATCTGCTCGTAGTGGCTGCGAATTCGCTGGATCTCCTGGGGTGAAGCGGGCGAGGGCGGGATGTAATAGCCCTTGCTGATGGCAAATTGGGCCAATTGCTGTTGGGTTTGCTCCGCACGGCCCCGCAGGTCGGAAAACAGCTGGCGCAGGGACTGATTCGACACTTCCTGCATCGCCTTCGTATAATCCTCGATTTCATGCTTAGTCAGATGCAATACGTCCAGCACCATGTCACGATCGCTGACCATCATCTTACCTCCTTAGGAGAGAAAGCCCATCAGATTCTGCACCTTCTGGGCGCATTCCTGGCTGGCATTTTGAAAGAAACTCTTCAGTTGCGGTTCCGTGGCCTGCTGTGCGTACATCCCCAGCTTATTGCTGCTTGCAACCGCATTGCCAATCATCTCCCGCAACAAGTTCAACTCCATCTGGGTCAAGGCCATTGGCAAGCTCCTTTCTATGGGGTGATCTCCCCCATAGTGTTGCGCTCATTGCCGCCGCCTATGCCAGCTTTGCTTCCCAATTTGTTCCCCGCAACACTGCCAGGACTGTTCCTAAGATCAGACAAAGGGGCCGCAATGGGCCCCTTAATCGGTCAGCTAATAAGGATTGCGAGTGACTCCGTCTTGCTTTTTCTTTGCCGAACCTTGTTCGACAAAGGTCTTGCAGCAAGTGCTCATACAACTGTCCACGGGGGTTGCCTGCAACATCTGGGCCTGGGGAGCATCCACCTCATCGGGCTCAGCCTCCCCTAGGGCATCGGAGGTAATCAAGACTTCCGATGCGTTGCAGATATTATTCTTTGCCCAGTAGTGGCAGTTGTTGACACTGCAGTGGATCCTCGCCATGCTCTTACCTCCCTTATGGCCAACCTGGACATAGTGTGACCTAGGCTGGGGGAGGTAATGCATTCCCTTAAATGACTGTTAAGATTATGGACAAAATGCCAAAGGCTATGGCAATGAACTTGGTGAGGGACTCGAGGGTGGCCTCAATCCCCTTCGTTCGACCGTGGAACATTTGGCTGCCCCCACCAATCGATCCCAAGCCTTCCCCTTTGCTTTGCTGCAGCAGGATGACGACGATCAACCCGATGGATACGATCAGCTGCACCACCATCAACGCCGATTTCACCCACAACACCTCCCCTTATCCAAGCCCTTTGATCTTACCACATAGGGCCTTAAGAGACAACAGATTACCTCTTCAGACCGTACAGAGCAAACTCCGCCAGCTCCTCTTCAATCCTGAGGAGCTGATTGTACTTGGCCACCCGATCAGTGCGGGAAGGCGCGCCAGTCTTGATCTGCCCGGCATTGGTTGCCACGGCGATATCGGCGATGGTCGTATCCTCCGTCTCGCCAGAGCGATGGGAGATAACCGACGTATAACCCGCCCTCTTGGCCATTTCAATGGCATCGAGGGTCTCCGTCAGCGTGCCGATCTGGTTGACTTTAATCAGGATCGAATTGGCAACGCCCATCTCGATTCCCCGGGAAAGGCGCTTGGTGTTGGTCACAAACAAGTCATCGCCCACCAACTGGACTTTGCCGCCCAAACGCTCAGTTAGCTTATGCCAACCCTCCCACTCATCTTCACTCAAGGGGTCTTCAATGGAGATGATCGGATACTTGCTCACCAGCTCATCGTAGAAGGCGATCATGGCATCGGTGTCCCGCTCGACCCCTTCGCCGGCAAAGACGTACTTCCCGTCTTGAAACAGCTCCGTCGATGCCACATCTAAAGCCAGGGCCACATCTTCTCCGGGCTGGTACCCGGCCTTTTCGATGGCCTCGAGAATGACTTCGATGGCTTGCTCATTGGACTTGAGATCGGGAGCGAAGCCGCCCTCATCCCCGACGGCGGTGTTCAGGCCCAGCCCCTGCAGAACCTTCCGCAAGCTGTGGAAAACCTCCGTTCCCATTTGCAGACACTGGCGGAAGGATTCTGCGCCAATGGGCATGACCATGAATTCCTGGATATCCACATTATTGTCCGCGTGCTTGCCGCCATTGAGGATGTTCATCATCGGCACAGGCAAGACCTTGGCATTAACGCCGCCAATGTACTGGTACAAAGGCAGTCCCACGCTCGCGGCCGCCGCCTTGGCCACAGCCAAAGACACCCCAAGAATAGCATTGGCTCCCAGATTTTTCTTGTTGTCCGTGCCATCGAGCTCCAGCATGCGGCGATCGATCCCCAGTTGATCGGTAGCATCCATGCCCACGATTTCCGGGGCAATGACCTCATTCACGTTAGTAACAGCCTTTAAGACACCTTTGCCGTTGTAGCGCGCACCATCGCCATCCCTGAGCTCCACCGCCTCAAACGCTCCCGTTGACGCTCCGGAGGGCACAGCCGCGCGGCCTACACTGCCATCAGCCAGTACTACTTCCACCTCTACCGTCGGGTTGCCCCGCGAGTCAAGTATCTCCCTACCATGGACATCCTCGATAACGGTCATTGTGTCTCCTCCTTTATTATCAAAGAAGATCCGGTCATTTCCACCGGCTTTTCCACTCCGTAAAGATCCAAGATGGTCGGGGCCACATCCCCTAGGATCCCATCCCGCAATGCAACCTTTCTATCCCCGACGAGGATGAAAGGCACCTGATTGAGAGTATGGGCCGTATGGGGCTGCTCTGTGTCCGGATCCGTCATCAACTCAGCATTGCCATGATCGGCGGTGATGATGACATAGGCGCCTTGCCGTCTCGCCGCGGCCACCACCCTGCCCACACATCGATCGACGGTTTCCACCGCTTTGATGGCCGCCTCCATGATCCCTGTATGACCCACCATGTCCAAGTTGGCATAGTTGAGCACAACTAGCCGATAGTCCGTCGCAGCCAGTTCTTCCTCCACCGCATCCGTTACCTCAAGGGCGCTCATTTCCGGTTTAAGATCGTAGGTTGCCACTTTAGGCGAAGGGATGAGTCTCCTGGTCTCCCCCGGAAAAGGATCTTCCTGGCCGCCGCTGAAGAAGTAGGTGACGTGGGCGTATTTCTCTGTCTCGGCAATGCGCAGCTGCTTCCAGCCGAGACGACTGACCACCTCGCCGAGGGTATTGCGCATATCCTGCGGCGGAAAGGCGAAAGGCACATCAAACTCCTCATCATAGCGGGTCATGGTCGCAAAATAGACCTTGGGGGCCCGGCGGGGGAAAGCAGTGAAATCCTCATCGATGAAGGCCCGGGTGAGCTGACGGGCGCGATCCGCACGAAAGTTGAAGAAAAGCACCCCATCCCCATCCTGAATGACGGCTACTGGTTCATCTCCCTCGCAGATGACGGTGGGCAAGACGAATTCGTCGGTCTCTCCCCGCTCGTAGGCATCTTTGATCGCTCCGACGGGGTCCCGGTTCTTCCTTCCCTCCCCCTGAACCATGGCCTGCCAAGCCTTCTCCACCCGATCCCACCGGTTGTCCCGATCCATCGCCCAATAGCGGCCTATCACCGTCGCCACCCGGCCGATGCCGATGGACTTTGCCTGTTCTAGCAGCTCTTCCATGTAAGGGATGGCGCTTGCCGGAGGGACATCCCGACCGTCGAGAAAACAGTGGATGAAGACCTTCTCCAGACCACTCGCTTTGGCAAGTCGAAGCAAAGCGTATAAATGCTCGCTATGGCTGTGGACGCCCCCAGGGGAGAGAAGTCCCATCAAATGAAGGGCCGACCCCCGCTCCCGGACATGGGCCATCACCCTCTGGAGCTCAAGGTTCGCCGCGAAGGACCCATCGGCGATGGCCCGGCTGATCAGCTGGACATACTGGTAGACGATGCGACCGGCGCCGAGGTTCAAATGGCCTACATTCGAGTCCCCCATTTGGCCGGGCATCAACCCTACGCTCTCGCCGGAAGCCGACAACCGACAGGTTGGATAATTCCGCATCAATTCATCGATATTGGGAGTCTGAGCCTGGGCCACCGCATTGCACTCACTCGTATTGCTGACCCCCCAACCATCGAGAATGATCAAGACTACTTTCCTCGCCTTATCTAAACAAGTCTTGTTCAACTTCGACCCCCTCGGGCAATGACAGCGAATCCTGCCGGATCCAAACTTGCCCCGCCTACTAGCGCCCCGTCGATCTCCGGCTGCTCCATGAATTGGGCGATGTTTTCTTTGTTAACGCTGCCGCCGTACTGGATGCGGATCTGCCCCGCCGTCTCCTCGTCGTAAATGTCGGCGATGGTTTGCCGGATGAGGCCGATGACCCGATTAGCTTCCTCAGGCGTGGCGTTGCGGCCTGTACCGATGGCCCAGATCGGCTCATAGGCGATCACTGTGCCCGCGGCCAAAGATGCATCGATCCCCTCATAGGCGGAGCGCACCTGCGCGGTGACCACCTTTTCCGTTTGGCCCGCCTCCCTTTGCTCGAGGGACTCCCCGAGGCAAATGATGGGCTTTAGGTCATGGGCTAGGGCCGCCCGCACCTTGCGGTTGACATCGGCATCGGTCTCGCCAAAGTATCCCCGGCGCTCAGAGTGACCGATGATAACATAGTGGCAGCCTACATCCACCAGCATCCCGGGGGCGATTTCACCGGTGTAGGCCCCTTTCTCCTCCCAAAAAAGGTCTTGTGCGCCCAGTTTTACCTCGGTGCCCTGGAGAAGCTCAGCTACTGCTCCCAGGGCAGTGAAGGGCGGACAAAGGACGACCTCCCCGCCGTCAGGTTCGTAGCTGGCCAAAAAAGCCCGGCAGAAATCCTTGGCCTCCGCCACCGTCTTATGCATCTTCCAGTTCGCAGCAATGATGGGTGTTCGCAATTTCCTTCCCCCTATAACTTATCTTGCAGAGCGGCGACCCCAGGGAGTTCCAGGCCCTCAAGGAACTCCAAGGACGCGCCTCCGCCAGTTGAGACGTGATCCATCGCCTCGGCAAGTCCCGCCTGCTCCACCGCGGCCGCCGAATCGCCGCCCCCCACCACCGTGAAGCCTTCCAGCCTTGCCATGGCCCGGGCAATCGCGAAGGTTCCTTCAGCAAAGGGGGCCAGCTCAAAGACGCCCATGGGTCCGTTCCAGACCACTGTCTTGGCTTTGGCGATGATGTCGGCAAAGCGCTGCCGAGTCTGCGGCCCGATATCTAACCCCATCCAGGTTGATGGGATCGCTGACACCGACACTACCTGGCGGGAAGCATCCTCGGCGAGGCGATCGGCTGCCACCACATCCTCCGGGAGTTCAAGGTCAACACCCTTGGCGGCCGCTTCAGCCAAAAGCTCCCCAGCCAACGCCACGTGTTCCGCATCGAGGAGGGACTGGCCAACGTCAAAACCCTTGGCCTTCAGGAAAGTATAGGCCATGCCGCCCCCGATGAGCAGGGTATCAACCCTCGTCAACAGATTTCGGATCACCCCTATTTTATCGGACACCTTCGCACCACCCAAGACGGCAACGAAGGGGCGCTCCGGCTCATCGAGGAGCCGGCCCAAGGATTTCAGCTCTTTCTCCAGTAAGAAGCCCGCAGCGGCCGGCAGGAGTCTTGCAACCCCGACAGTTGAAGCATGGGCCCGATGGGCAGCCCCAAAGGCATCGTTCACAAAAATGTCCCCGAGGCTCGCCAAAGCCGCCGCAAAGTCCGGGTCATTCTTCGTCTCGCCCGGATGAAAGCGCAGATTCTCCAGGAGGCAGACTCCCCCGGGGGCCAAAGCGTCGACTGCCATTTGGGCCTTAAGGCCAATGCAGTCGTCAGCCTTGATCACTTCTTGACCCAACAGCTCCCCTAGTCTCTTGGCAACCGGGTCTAGGCGGTACTCTTCGACCACCTGGCCCTTTGGCCGGCCCAAATGGCTCATCAAAACGACCCGGGCCCCTTGCTTGACCAAATGGGTGATGGTAGGCAAAGCAGCCTTGATCCTCTTATCATCGGTGATCTGGCCCTGCTCCATCGGTACGTTGAAATCCACCCGCACCAAGACCCGCCGCCCCTGGACATCCAGATCCCTCACGGAAAGCTTCTGCAAAGCCACCCACCTCACCTCTTGGAGGCCATGTATTTGATCAAATCCAACACCCGCAGGGAATAGGCCCATTCATTATCATACCAGGCTACTACCTTGACGAAGGTCCCATCGATGACCGTCGTCAGACTCCCATCGACGATGGATGAACGGGGATCGCCCTTGAAGTCCATGGAAACCAGAGGTTCCTCCGTGTAGCCGAGAATGCCCCTTAATGCGCCTTCGGAAGCCTTCCGCAAAGTCTCGTTGACCACCTGGGCCGTGACGGAGCGTTCTAGTTGACACACGAAATCGACGATGGACACATCGGGAGTAGGCACCCGCATGGCAAACCCATCCAGCTTCCCCTGTAGGTGGGGGAGGACCAAGCCAACGGCCGCGGCAGCGCCGGTGGTTGTGGGAATGATGTTCAACGCGGCGGCCCTGGCCCGTCTCAGGTCGGAATGGGGCAGATCGAGGATTTGCTGGTCATTGGTGTAGGAGTGGACGGTGGTCATCAGACCCCTGATGATGGTGAACTCCTGATCCAAGACCTTGGCCACCGGAGCGAGACAGTTGGTCGTACAAGATGCGTTGGAGACGACATGGTGCTTGTCTGGATCGTACTGATCTTCGTTTACGCCCATCACCACCGTTATGTCTTCCTTCTTGGCGGGAGCGGTGATGATCACCTTCTTGCACCCAGCATCGATGTGCAGCTGGGCCTTGTCCCGGCTGCGGAAAATGCCCGTCGACTCGACGACAAATTCAACCCCAAGCTTCCCCCAAGGCAATTCGGAGGGACTGCGCTCGGCCATGACCTTGATGGGACGGCCATCGACGACGATCTTGTCGCCTTCTGCTTTCACCTCGGCCTCAAGGGTCCCATGGACCGAATCGTATTTCAACAAATGGGCTAATGTCTTGGCATCGGTTAGATCGTTTACGGCAACGATCTCAATCTCCGGATCCCCAAGGGCTCCCCGAAACACATTACGTCCAATCCGCCCAAATCCATTGATTCCAACTCGAATGCTCATCATCTTCCCTCCGTGTATGGTATTCGCTTGTCCCCCTCGATCAGGGACCACATCACGCGAGCGGCCCCTTCATCGGTTATGCAGACATGCTGATACTTGCTCGAAAGCACAGCCAACGCGGCCTCCGCCTTGCTCTTTCCTCCGCCGACGGCGATGACTTCGCCAATGGCCTGGAGGTCTTCGAGCCGCAGCCCAGTGCTGCTCGTTGAGTAGACGATCCGCCCCTGGCGATCGAAGTAATAGCCGAAGGCCTCTCCCACCCCCTGGCGTTTGCGGATGAGATCCATCTGCCAAGGGCCAAGGCCCCGACGCCTGGCCATCTCCTCCGCGGTACCAATGCCGTGGAGAACGTAATCGGCTCGGCGCAAGAGGGCCATGATCTGCCGAACCTTAGGCTCGTTGCTGATGGTATTCATCGCCTCCTCCGACAGGTCATCGGGCAAATGGAACAAGCGATAACTTCCCCCCAGCTGGCGAGCGAAAACCGCGGCAATGGTGTTGGCCTGCAACTCCACCTCCTCGCCCAGCCCGCCCCGGGCAGGCACCACAATGACCCGGCGTTTGGAACTGAATAAGGGGAGACTCCGAGCCACTTCGGCCAAGGTGGTGCCACCGGTCACCGCGAGCACATCTCCGTCTTTAAGTACTTTATCCAAGTAAACGGATGTAGCCCGGGCCAAGTCCTTCTTGACCATGGGGTCTTCATCTAAGTCTCCCGGCACGATCGTCATCCGGCGCAGACCAAGCTCCCGCGCCAGGCCCTCTTCCAGGTGACGAAGCCCTCGCAGCTGATGGACGAGCTGACCCAGTTCAGCGACAATGGGGGTAGACCTTAGCCGAACTCCGTCGGGACCGATGTCAACGAGCCCCCCCTCCTTTAGTCTCTCCAACTCCCGCCGGATGATCCGCTCCCCCAACTGCAATTTTGCCGCTAGCGCCCGTCGGCCTAAGGGCTGATTGAAAAGCAGCTGGCGCAAGATCTTATAGCGGAGCTCTAAGATGGGCAAGAGCTCCGGGGCAATCCGTTGTATGATTGTTGTATCCTCCATCCTTTCTCCCTATCCACCGGGACGCCTTGCGTCCCGCATGCTCGAACTATGTCCCACTGCTGGCAAAAAAAACCACTACCTTGGTCCTTCTTCTAATTCTCCCTTCCCCCGGCGATTCCTGCTTGCATGATCACCCCTCTCCCAAATCTTCCGCGATCTTGGCGAGACGGCCCATCCGATAGCTTACCCCTGACTTGGTGACGCGCGGGGTCAAGAGCTCTCCGAGCTCAGCGAAGGTGGCATAAGGATGCTCGAGGCGAAGGAGAGCCAGGTCCCGCAGCTTCGGCGGGAGCTTGTCTAAACCGATCTTCTCTTGAATCTTGCGGATCTGAGCCACCTGCTTCATGGCCGCCTGGACCGTCTTGTCCATATTGGCCGTTTCACAGTTTACCAGCCGATTGACCTGCCCCCGCATCCCCTTCATGATCCGGACGTTTTCAAATCTGAGTAAAGCCCGATGGGCCCCCATCAAGCTCAACAGATGGGCGATCTTCTCCCCCTCTTTGAGATAGACGACTAAACCCCGCTTGCGGGTACTGATTCCAGCTGCAATGCCGAAGGACTCGAGGCACCCGACGATCCGCTCCGCTTCCCTCTTGCTGCTTGTCCAAAACTCAAGATGATAGCCCCGGTTAGGATTGGTCGCCGACCCTCGAGCCAAGAAAGCGCCCCGCAGGAAGGATCTGCGGCAGCAACGCTTGCTGGGCAGCGCGTCTGTGTCGGGTTGGGCTAGAGGATCATCGACCAGCTGCTGGACACCTTGGGCCGAAACGACGTAGAGGTTTTTCTTGTCCAGCCGCCTCTTTTTGCGGGCCGCGACCTGGTTTTCCGTTCGGTACAGTTTTTTCAGGAGGGTGTAGACCTTTCTAGCGGCGGCCGCGTTGCTGCTGGTGACTTCCAGTTTGCCGTCTTTCCCCCACTTCCCATCTAAGCTCGCGATGGCCGCCAGCTCCGCCCGCGCGCAGCAGGCGCCCTCCGGGAAGACCCGGGCCAGTTCGTTTTTCGTTGACAAGGAAAAGGGCATGCCGTTCTCCCTCCCCTATTCTTCCGGGACGCCGTCGATTTGAATGATGACTCGGCCCTTCGCGACCGCGCCGCGAATGACAATGGGAGTCGACCTGTCATTGCGAAACTTGAAATCGGTATGGGGCCAGGCTACGGTAGCATCCTTGCCCGGGGGCACATAAACGACCCGCCGGGAGTGGGGTACTCGCTCGGTGACGGTAAGCCGCGGCGATCGCAGCACCGCATTGTACAAAGTGCTGGACACCTGACAAATCCCGCCGCCCACCCCAGGGACCACCGCTTCGCCCACAAAGATGGGGGCTGGCCTGTAGCCCCGCTCCACCGTCCGCTCCCCCACCACCTGATTAAAGGAAAACTCTTCCCCTGGCCGCACAAGGGTATTGTTCAGTTCACGGACCGCGAGTTTAATGTTCTCCGTCCGCTGCCAGCTGCCGATCAGCCCCGTCTCATAACGGCCCAGGACAACCCTTATCTGTTGGAGCTCAGCAGAGGTCAACGAGGGTTTTACCACGTAGCGACGAAGGCGAATCTCCTTGCCCCTAGGTGCCGTGATGGTCTGATACAGACCTTCGTCCACATCGATCTCCAAGCCTTCCTGCTCCGGCATTACCTCCCCCGTGGCCTTGTGGATGTAAGCATCCTGGGCGGGAATATTCTCCGCCGCGGCGATGCCTTCAATCAGATCGCGGACCTCGTGGGCAAGGAGGCCTCCAACGGGCACGCCTTCCAAGGTCACGCCGGGCCGCACACCGAAGAGCATCCGTTCCACCCAGTCCACAACCCCAGTTACGGCTGCGCCGGCCACCACGATGGTGAGGAGTAGAGTTACCGCCTTTTCCAGATCAAGGACGACAAACCGCGGGCCTCTTCCCATCCCATCTCCCCCACTGCCCTTTTATTACTAATACATATGCAGAGGGAGGGGACCATAACCACCTAGCTACAGGCGGACCTCCAGTTCCCCGAGGGGGCCTTCTTGATCCCGGAAAAGGAACTGGACATCGCCCCCAGGCAGGGCGTCCTTTGATGCCTGGACCAGGTGTCCAGGGAAGGTCACCACCAAAGGCACGAAATCGTCCCTGGAGGGTTTCTTGACCAGGAGGTCGACTAGGACCTGCTGATCGTAAGCCTGTATCCGCTGAATGGTGATGCTGTAACCGCCCGTTGGCTGCTCCCCCATGAAGGCCGCCACCAAGCAGCTGCGGCTGAAGTCAATCCTCGGCAGAGCAGGAGGCTGCCAAAGACCCGCCCATAACTGGACCAACTCCCCTCGGCTCGCCACCACGGAAAAGCCAGGCTGCCTCCTTCCTACCCGATCGACCGTGGAAAAGGGAACCTCACAAAGGATGCCCACGACCCTCACCTCCCTGGAACCTATTCCATCCTTAGGTCCAGTTCCAGCTGATTAATGACCCGGCGAACCCCGAGGGTGGACTGGGCGACCTCCTCAACCAATCTTTTTTGCTGTTGATCGATTACCATCCCCTGCAAGATAACACTTCCCCGACGGACTGCCGTCCTGACGGGGAGGTGACTCGTACCGGGATGGGTGCGCAGGGCCCGTTCGATGCGGTTCTTTAAGGTAGCGTTGTCGCAGCTGCCGGGAAAGGTCAGACGGCTCACCACCTCCCGGACGCCCCTCGCCCTTTGGGCTGCGGCCACCGCCGCCCTTTCATGGGCCAGGCTCTTGGCCTGCCCGTGAAGATACACCACCCCGCCCTTCACCGCGGGGCTAATGCCCCGCAGCTCCCAATCCATGGCCAACTCTTCCTCCACTTCCCGCAGGACATCTTCATCGGTCAGTTTGCCATCGGTGCTGATGGTCAAGGAGTTGACCACCCTGCCCACCTCGGGGACCGACTTGACGATCCCTTCCACCAGCTCCTTATCCGCAAGGACATCGACGACTCCTTGGAGATGCACCACATCCCCCTTCACTTGGATGTGCAGATCGTAATCTCTCAAGCTCGGATGCCGATCTAATGCCGCAACGATTCGTTGGAAGGTCTCCTCTTCTTGATGATTGGCCACCAGATCACCTCCGCCCTTAGTATGCCCATCTCATTCGATGCCGGCAACTAGAGAGCGTTGACTATTCCCCCGATGCTGCAGCCAAATTTCAATGACAGCCTGGGCCAACTTTTGTGGATCATGGCGGGCTAAGTCACTCTCCTCCATCAGCGCCCGCTTGACCACTTGCACCCCCATCGACTGGAGGCGGTGTCCATCGATCTGGACTTGGTGAGCCCCCTCCTCACGATAGCGTTTGATGAGCCTGGCCGGAGCCCGCTGGGAATTGACCAGCACGTAGTCCACGATTTTCTCGCCTGCGTGATCCAGCACCGCCTGCAAATGATCGGCGGCGGTGTAACCATCGGTCTCCCCCGGCTGGGTCATCACATTACAAACGTAAATCCGCACCGCGGTCGATGCCCGCAAGGCATCGACAACTCCCGCCACCAGCAAGTTGGGCAGCACGCTGGTGTAGAGACTTCCCGGGCCGAGGACGATGATATCGGCTTCGGCGATGGCATCGAGGGTTTCTTTCACCGCTGGGGGTGAGGGGGGATCTAAGTAAAGGCGCTCGATCCGCTTCCCGGGACTTGGGATCTTGCTCTCCCCCGTCACCGTCGAGCCATCGTTGTAGCTGGCACGAAGGACGACAGAGGCCAAGGTGGAAGGCAGCACCTGCCCTCTGATAAACAGGACGCGGCTCGATTGCCGCACCGCCTCTTGGAAATCACCAAGGACGGCCGTCATCGCGGCGATGAAGAGGTTGCCGAAGCTGTGGCCTTTGAGTTCTTCGCCCTCGGCGAAACGATATTGGAAAAGCTTTTCCATCAAGGGTTCCGTGTCCGCGAGGGCCACCAGGGTGTTGCGGATATCGCCGGGAGCGGGGATGCCCAGTTGGCTGCGGAGCCTCCCTGAGCTGCCGCCGTCATCGGCCACGGTGACCACCGCCGTCAGATTGCCGGAGAACTCCTTCAAGCCGCGAAGCAAGGTAGAAAGCCCCGTACCGCCGCCAAAGGCTACGATTTTGGGACCGCGTCCGAGCTGTCTTTTGCTATAGACCAGATCCACCAAGGATGGGGTGGGTCGGGGCATCAAGACGGAAATGAGGGAGTTGATCGTCTGCCGGATGCCAAAGCAAATGAAGAAGCTGCCAAGGAGGATGCAGCCCATCGCCGCCCAATTGACCAGTTCTGATGGGATGAGTCCGGTGAGTCGATAAAACCATCCGGCAATGAGAATCCGGATTAAGGCCACCGAATGGACATCGGCCAGCAAGACGACCCCGCCGCTGAACAACAGTACGCCTAGGACCACCAACAAGAGCCATCTTTTTACTCCCATCCCGGGATAAAGCCACTTCCAACAGCCCATCGGGCCAACGCTCCCTCAATCTAGACTACCTGACATCCCGGTGGATGACTTTCACCTCATATTCCCGCTCCTCCAAGAACCGCGCCAGGGCCACGGCCACAGCGACGGAACGATGCCTCCCCCCGGTGCAGCCGATGCCTATAGAAAGGTGGGACTTACCTTCCCGTTCATACTGGGGAAGGAGAAAGGCCATAAAATCCTCCAGTTTTTGTTGGAACTGGCGGGTCAGGGGCCAGTTGAAAACATAATCCCGAACAGCCTCATCCTCACCCGTCAGGGGCCTGAGGGACTCCACATAATGGGGATTGGGCAGGAAACGGACGTCGAAGACTAGGTCCAGATCCAAGGGCAGGCCGTACTTGAAGCCAAAGGAGATGACCGTCACCCCCAGCCCCCCTTTGCCCAGGTCAGCACCATATTCGGCACTAATGATGGCATGGAGATGCTGAGGAGTCAAACTGGAGGTGTCGAGGATCTTGTCAGCCCTCCCGCGCACCGCCTCAAGGCGCCTGCGTTCAGCCTTGATGCCCTCCAGGACCGCGCCGCCCTCGGCCAAGGGATGGCGGCGCCGGGTCTCTTTGAACCGCCGAATCAGCACCTCGTCAGAAGCTTCTAAAAAAAGAATATTATAACTGAAGCCTTCCCGTTCCAAATCCTTCAGGGCCTCGAGCAAATGGTCGAAAAACCCGCCGCCTCGGACGTCGCTGACAACAGCTACCCGCTTAATCTTGCCTTCGGACTGGTAAATCAGCTCGGCGAACTTGGTAATCAGGCTGGGCGGCAGATTATCGACGCAGAAATAGCCTAGATCCTCGAAGCAGCGCATCGCCTCGGATTTGCCCGCCCCTGACATGCCCGTGATGATGACGAAACTGATGTTCTTCACCTTGCGCCCCCCTACACGGCATGACTTCTCCATCAGGGGCGTTTCCCCTCCCAGCTGGGCCTGGTGTTGAGGATTCGTTCGGGGCTCAGGCCTGCCCCCGCGGCAAGCTCAACGCCCTTGGCGAAGTCCCCAACCCGACGGGGATGGTGGGCATCACTGCTGATGACAAAGTCTACCCCGGTAGAAGCGGCAACCCTAATATATTCTAGTGTTGTATGGTTATGACTTGTGTTAATTTCCAAGGCGGTGCCGCACTTATGGCACGCCGTCGCCAGCTCATAAGTGTCGATATCCATATGCAGTCCAGGATGGGTGATGAAGGCCACCGGATGGCGGAAGGCGGCATTGATCAGAGCCTGGGTGTTTAGCTCCCGGACTTTGCAGCTCCCAAGCCTCCTGGCGATGGGCACTTTCACATAAAAATGCCAGAGGGAAGACCAGTTGCCTGGCCGGACCCAGCTGTGCAGGCCGGCGATCAAGATGTCCAACTGGGCGATTGTCCGATCATCTACGTCAAGACGGCCGTCAAGGTCAACCACATTGGCCTCAAGCCCCACCAGGACCCGGATGCCCGTCCGATCCTCCCACAGCTTAGCCTCCTCTTTGATGCGACCGACGAGGCCAAGGTGGGCAATCCCCACGCCGAAGAGGTGACCCGGGCCATGATCGGTGATGGCCACCTCCTTCAGGCCGCGGGCTTTCGCGGCCAGAACCATATCGGCCACCGTCCCCCGACCATGACTGTAGCTGGTGTGGGTATGATAATCTCCCCACAAGCGCAAAGGCAGCCCTACTCTCTCATCAGCAAGTATAACCGGCTGGGGTAGCCGGCGACGACTAAGCCATCCCCATCATGGAGGGAAAGGCGCGTCACCGAGACCAGGGCCCATCCAAGGTGGGGACCCCCTTGCCGGAGTTTCGGTTTCCCCTGGTCTAGGTCATACGCGGCCACCCGACCTCGATCATCGGCAGTAATCAAGGAGGCAGGACCTAAGGCCAAGGCAAAGACGGGGCAATTGCACAAAGCCGATGAGCTGAGCTGGCGAAACTCCCCATCCCACCGCCAAATCTGCACCTTCCCCGGCTTGGTGGCCGGCCCGACCTCAATGGCAATTTCCCCGCCTTCAGCAGCTAAAGCCCGGATCCGACCAATGGGGGGAGTCTCCCCCTCCTTGCGCCAGCCCTGGCCTGTCCAGCTAAAGGACGTCATCCCCTCCACGAGGGTATCAAGGCGAACCTCCCGCACATCCGTTATCACCAGGAGATCGGGACTTCCCCGCAGAGTGCCAACGGCCCCCGCCTCACCGGGACTTTTTCCTTCCCAGACCTTAACTAGACTGTCCTCAAGCCATTTATGAATGATGGCCCGATCGCCATTCAGGATGATAATTTCCAGGTCCTCGCTCTGGAAGCGGCCCACCGCCATGGTGTAGTGGCCCCCGGCCCCAAAGAGGTTCTCACTTCGCCCAAGGGTGATGAACTCCCCGCCGTTCCACCCCAGGACTTGCAGGAAGACCTCCCGCAGCTCATAGTTGCGCCCCAGGATCAAGAGCTCATCCTGTCCATCACCGGTGAGGTCCACGGCGCACACCTGCAAGAGGGAGTCCATGGGGAAATTATCCTCTTGCCACCTGATTTCATATCCCCAAGCAGGCATCGCCAGCAGCATGGTCAAACATAGGGCCAACCCGACTTTCACTGATCCGACCTCCTCGTCCAGGAAACCTCGCTTATAGGCAATTCTAACCCATCTCCTCACCGGTGACAACACTAGCCCGACCAGGGCGATGTATGCCAGGCCTGGGCAAGGTGCCTTCGTTCCTCCAGCTCCCACCTTTTTGCCAAGTACTTCACCACAGTGAGCACATAGGTGGAGTGGGACCAGGTAAGGGGGGTGACGGAAATGGGCGATCCTGTGTGAGGATGGAGCTGCTCAGGGAGAAGACCGCTGCCTAGGGCATGGTCAACCACCCAATGGAGGAGCCGCCGGGCCTTCTCCAGGTCCTCGGGGGCTTTAGCCCGGGCAATGTGGTACTCGGCCCACCACAAGGTACAGATGATCCAGGGATTGCCTGGGACGCCATCCCCGACCACCGCCCGCAGGTACGGATCCTGGTTGTAACGGGCAAGCCCCCCAACGGAGGTTTTCACCCACAGGCCCTCGGCCACCGCGGCCATGGTGCGGACGATGCGCTCATCATCAGCGGAAAAAACGCCAAGGCCAAATAGGCCATAGAGACTGCTTTCCAGGGTAGGGTCGGGGACAAGTCGGTCCCCATCCCGGTAGACTCCCCGGATGAAACGGCCCAGGCCCGGGTCGAAGAGATGGCGGAGCATCGCCCGGCGCATCTCCTTGGCCGCCTGCTCATACTGATGGGCGATCTGGGTGTGGCCAAAGAGGCGGGCAAACTTCCCCGCGGCCATCAGTCCCGCATAAACTGCCGCCGCGGTGAAGGTGAAAACCCCCCGTCGCTCCTCCCAAAGATCATAGGACTCCAGGGGCAGCTTGGTGGCCAGGTCACGATAGAAAAGGAGGAAATCGGCGGCTTTGCGAATGAAGGGCCGATAGAGGGATTCAATGAACTCCAGGTCCCTTTCCTTCTCGTAGTAGTGGCCTAAGGCAAACAGAACCAAGGCCGTTTCATCCTCTTGAATGGGCAGGACCGGTTCTTCCCCGCCCATCCAAGGGTGCCAGCTGGAGCCGACGGAACCGTCCGGGTTGTACTTGTGCCAGAGAAAGCCGCCGGTGGACAGGACGCGGCCGCAAAAGGCGAAAAATCGCCGGGCAAGTTCGGGGTAGCCGGCCTGGCTTAAGGCGTGGGCCACTAAGGCTCCGTCCCGGGGCCACATGTAGCTGTAGTGATCCCGATTGAACTGGAGGATATCTGTATCGTTGGCCGCCAGAATGGCTCCAGACCCATCCATCTGGGTCCGAATAGTCAGGAGGCTGCGCTTGTAAAGTTCGATGATGCGGGGAGGCAGGTATTCCTCCATCGGTACGGGAAAGGTTTTCATGCCCTTGTTGGCCCAGGAGAACCAGTAAACTTGCGTCTCCCGCATCAGGCTCGTCACCCCGCCTTCTTCCACCAGGCGGTTAAGATGGCGGACCTCTTCAAAACCGCGGCCCGCAGCCAGCCAGTAGGTCAGCTCCTTCTCCTCCCGCGGCCCCACTTTGAGCCTGAAGCTGATAGTTGAATCCACCGACCCTTGGGCGATGGGGTTCCCCTCCAGGACCCCGTCTTCTGCATCCCGCCAAGTGCCCTCCGCACCCCGAAACCTCTTCCTCCCGGTGGCGTACTGATAGATGCCCCGGCGGCCCACCTGCCCCTTAATCAGGAAACAGCAATCCCCCTTGTAGTGCTTGATGGCATCCAAGGTAGGGTCATACAGGGCTGTATCCCCAACGTCGATGCCGTTGATGGAAAAGTCGTGGGTGAAGAAGATCCTGACCTCCCGCTCCCAATCCCCTTCATTCCGGACGAGAATCCTCTTTAGATGGACGTTGAGCCGATAGTGGACCGCATCAAAGAGGCGAAGGGCCAGCCCCCAGCCGGGGTGGACGGCCCGGCAGTCGCCAACTAGGGTTTGCCGCTTGTAGCCCACCCGCTTTTCCCAGCAAGGCTCATGGAGCCAGCTAAACCCCCGGTCGCACCACACCCCAATGCTGTTTTTGTGCCCCATCAGATGGTTGGGCATGCCCACGTGGGGGTAATACAAATCCCTCACGTTTAGCGCCTCATCGAAGGTGATGAGGAGCTGATCATTGCCAATGACCAAGTGCCTTGGCACCTATGCCCCTCCTATGCCGCTGCTCAAGGCGGCGGCCGCGGCAAATATCTTTGGGTCGAGGAAAGAAAAGACCTTGTCCCGCTCTTCCACTTCCGCCAGGAAGGCTAAGAAGCTGTCGGACTCGTCTTGGCCCTCCAGGCCGTCGAGGAGCCGCTCAAGGCGGGATAGATGCTCGAGAAAGCGTCTGCTGGCATAGTCCTCCGCCTTTTGGGTGCTGATGAGGAAAGGCCAATCGGAGGACTGCATCAAGAGGACCTCCCGACCAGCCTGGGCCAGGACTCGCCTTGCTAAGGGCGAGGACCATCCCCGGGCTGCAGCTTTCTCCAACCGCCGCGCCGCCTCGTGGACCTGAGGCCACATCCATTCGGTCGCCGGGTTCATCCAGATGTAATGGCGCCCGCCTTGGCCCCAGGAGCATTCGGGAAGGTTGATGGCCTCCGTCGGCGGATGGGCCGCAAGATACTCCCCGGGGGTAGTCATCTGGACTTCCTCCGCCGCCGCCAGGCCCCTGAAAACCCCTTCGAGCCAACTGATGCCCTCCCGCCACCAATGGCCGAAAAGCTCCAGATCATAGGGGGCGAGGATGATGGAACCGGCAGGCACCCCCCCAGTGAAGCGGTCCTTGATGGACTGGACGAAGTGTTCCGCCTGCTCCTTGACCCGGAGTGCAGCCGAGTCCGGATCGTAGATGTCCTTGCCCTCAAGATCCACCAAAGGGCTTGTGATCCGCCAGTAGTGGAAGCCTGAGGTCTGGTCCCGTTTGTGGAATTCCCGGTAGGCGCCATCGGTGGGATAGCCCCAATCCTCGGACCATACCTGCAGGCCAGTCAATTGATCCCGTCCCAAAACGGCCACCTGGCTTTGACCGACGTAATAACCCTGCAGGGTGGTCCGGCCTTTCGAGGCCACCCGAGTGCTTTTCGTTGGTCCGGGGGCATGGTAGACGGCATCCACATATCCCCCCCGGATGGCATGGCCGTCCACGAGGAAATACTTGATCCCCAGTGCTTCAAGATATCTTTCCAATCCCGGTCGATAGCCGCATTCGGGAAGCCAAATGCCCCGGGGGGAGGTGTGGAAATAATGTCGGTAGGCCTCTTGACCCACGGCCAGCTGCGCCTGCAGGGAAGACTCCACCTCCAGCAAAGGCAAATAAGCGTGGGTCGCCGCCCCGGCTAGGAGCTCAATGACGCCTTCTTCCTGAAGGCGGCGCAAGACGCCCACCAGGTCCCGCTGCAAATCCCCATAATCCCTCGCGACTTGTCCGTAGAACCCCAAGTAACCTTCGGCCAGGGCGGCAAGCTTCGGTTCAGCTGCGGCAAAGCGCACTACGTCCTGCCGGGCCGCCTCCATTCGCGCCTCAAGATACTCCAGGAACCTGGTCTGCATGTAGGGGTCCTGCAGCTGTTCGAGGAGCACAGGCGTAAAGCCGAGGGCAACCTTCACCCCCACCTTCTCCTCCCGCAAACGACAAAGGAGCGCGAGCAGGGGAACATAAGTCTCCGCCATCGCCTCAAAGACCCACTCCTCACCGAAGGGCCAAACGCCCGCCTGGCGACAGTAAGGCAGGTGACTGTGGAATACTAGGGAGACGAAACCTTTTTTCATCAGACTTCCTCCCTTTGTCCTAGATTGTTCGTCCTTGGTAGCTTCCCCCCAACACTTCTGTGCAATACACGAGGCTGTTGCGGGAATAATGCCGGGAGGAAAGGTAGATATTAAGATGGACGACGGTAGAGCCCACAGGGAGGAGGAAGGTGAGATCTTGCACAGAGAGGATGTGGAGGACAGATCAATTGGGGCGGGGGCGGAAATGCCCGTTGAAACGAGTGACGCCCGGGCCATCAACCTTCGCGAGGAGCGATTCTACGCCGCCCATCGGGAGCCCGATGTGGCCCCCAGCCCATATGAGCTGCCTTCAGGCTACAATGATACCCGCTTAGTAGCCATGGTCCGGGATCCCCTTTGGTTATTTGCCTATTGGGAAGTCCAGGGGGACCTGATTGAACGGATCCGTTTGGAGGAAGGTCCCGACCATTGGGATGGGGGCAGCTGGACCATGCGGGTCATGGATCTGACGGACCAGGATGCTTTTGATGTAGGAATCGATGTTTACGCTCGCAACTGGTATCTTGAAGTTGGGCGACCTGGGCACCTCCTGCAGCTTTGCCTCGGACGCACCCTTCCCTCCGGCCGGTTCGTCCCCCTGGTTTATTCCAACAAGACCCAAGCTCCCCCTGCCGGCGTTTCGGATCTCATCGATGAGGAATGGATGGTCCTGGAGGAAGCAACCGTGATGGCGGCCGGTTCGTTTTTGATTGGGGCCACATCCCCCGGGATGGGGAGGATCATGCTGGAGAGGGAAATGGCCTCGGGGGCGATCATCAACGTCGGCAGTCCCGGCCTCCAAGCCAAGGTCGCAGGCCAGCCCTTCTGGCTGACGGTCAACACGGAGCTCATTCTGTACGGGGCGACGCAGCCTGGGGCCCAGGTCACCATCTTCGGTCAACCGATTAAGCTGCGTCCCGATGGCACCTTCACCGCCCGCTATGCTCTTCCGGACGGCACCTTAGTGATTCCGGTCCAAGCCATCAGTCCCCAGGGGACCGAATCGATCACCGTTACCCCGGTCGTTTCCCGGGAAACCTACAGTTAGGCACAAGGAGTTGATGCCCTTGGCACCAAAAGGCTATCTGGCAATTGTCCTCCACGCCCACCTGCCCTATGTTCGCCATCCCGAATATCCCAGCTTCCTCGAGGAGGACTGGCTGTTTGAAGCTATCACCGAGACCTACATACCGCTGCTGCACATCTTTGAAAGGCTGTGCCATGATGGGGTCCCTTGGCAGCTGACCATGTCCTTGACGCCGCCCTTGCTTTCCATGTTCATGGACCCGCTGCTCCAAGATCGCTACATCAACCATTTACAGCGCCTGATGGACCTCGCGGAACGGGAAGTGGAAAGGACCCGGTACCTGCCCGAGTACCATGGGCTGGCGATGATGTATCGGGACAACTTCCACAAGGCCTATGATTCCTACGTCCACCGCTACGGACGGGACCTGGCCGGAGCCTTCCGGCATTTCCAGGAGGAAGGCCACCTGGAGATCATCGCCTCGGCCGCCACCCACGGATACTTGCCCTTAATGGAAAGTCAACCTTGGGCCGTGCGCAGCCAAATTGCCATCGGAGTCGATTTTTATCGCAGCGTATTCGGCCAGGACCCGATAGGCTTTTGGCTGCCTGAATGCGGGTTCAACCCGCCCGATGCCCGCTTTTTGCGAGAGTATGGCATCCGCTACACCTTCCTCGACTCCCACGGCATCCTCCATGCCCGCCCTCGTCCGAAATATGCGGTTTATGCGCCCCTGATGACGCCCGAGGGCCTGGCGGTCTTCGGTCGGGACTGGGAATCTTCAAAGCAGGTTTGGAGCGCGGACGAAGGCTACCCGGGGGATTATGATTACCGGGAGTTCTATCGGGACATCGGCTACGATCTGGAGTATGAATACATCCGGCCCTATCTAAAAGACGGCATTAGATGCAATACCGGGATTAAATACCACCGCATCACCGGGCCGGGGAACCACAAAGAACCCTATAACCCCCGCCGCGCCTTGGACAAGGCTGCCGAGCACGCGGGCAACTTCATGTTCAACCGGGAAAAGCAGGTGGAGTACCTGGCGAGCAAAATGGACCGCCGGCCAATCATCGTCGCTCCTTATGATGCGGAGCTGTTTGGCCACTGGTGGTTTGAAGGGCCGGCCTGGCTGGACTTCCTCATCCGCAAGATAGCCTACGACCAGGATGTGATAAAGCTCACCACCCCCAGCCGGTACCTGACCGAGTACCCCCGGAACCAGGTAGCCACCCCTTCCATGTCCAGCTGGGGCTACAAAGGCTACAATGAAGTATGGCTGGAGGGGAGCAATGACTGGATTTACGCCCATCTCCACAAAGCGGCGGAGCGGATGCGCGACCTGGCCCTTTCCTTCCCAGACCCCGATCCCTTGATCAGGCGGGCTTTGAACCAGGCGGCCAGGGAGCTGCTCCTTGCCCAAAGCAGCGACTGGGCCTTCATCATGAAAACGGGGACCATGGTCAGTTACGCCAAGAAACGGACGACAGACCACATAGGCCGTTTCAACCAGCTTTACGAGCAGCTCCAGACCGGGTCCATCAACGAGGGCTGGCTAGCTGACGTGGAAAGCAAGGACAACATCTTCCCCCACATCGACTATCGCATCTACGCCCATCCGCTGGGAGAGCTCGTCTCGGCCCTATAGGGGGTGAGGCCATGTTCGAGGGAAAGTCATCACTCTTGCGAAAAGGATTATACCTGGCGGCGGGGGCCGCTTTGCTCAGTAGGCTCCCCCGACTCTTGGCAGGAATTCCCCTCAAGCGGGCCAGCAAGCGCCTCCTCCAGGACCCCTATCGGGAAAACCTGTGGGCGATGATCTCCTCCTTGAACCGGATGGGTCCCCAGGTGGCCTTGGAAAACAGCCTAAGGGCCCAATCGGGCAAGGCCATCAAGCGCCCCTTAGGCTCACCGCGAAAAACCATCACCTTCGATAGCCTGATCTTTAACATCGCGCAACTAGCCAGCCGTCCCACCGACCCGGAGCAAATGGTCGACACCTCGGTAGTAATCGGACCCAAAGCGGCGCGGCCTTTGCACCTGGACATACCCTTAATCGTGTCTGGCATGGCCTACGGCCTTGGCCTGAGCAAACGGGCCAAACTCGCCCTGGCCAAGGGAGCCTCCCTGGCGGGCACCGCTACCAACTCCGGTGAGAGCGGCTTTGCCCCCTGGGAACGCCAGGCGGCCCGCCACTACATCGTCCAATATGGCCGCGGGATGTGGCCCCAGGACCTTAGCTGGTGCAAACAGGCGGACATGATCGAAATCCAGCTAGGCCAAGGGGCCAGCGCGGGGACAGAGCATTTTACCCTTTATAAAGATTTGCCTCCCCATGCCAGGAAAAGCCTCAAGCTAGCTAAGGGCCAGCCGGCGGTCATCTCCACCGCGCCGAGGGGAATCCGACTGCCGGAAGGCCTAAAAGATCTGGTCCAGCGGCTGCGGGAGGCCAGCGATGGCGCCCCCATTGGGGTCAAGCTCGGCGCCGGCAATGATTTGGAGGCCGACATGGCCATCGCCGTTGAAGCAGGGGTGGATTGCATCGCCCTTGACTGTTTTCAGGCGGCCACCGTCGGCAGCGAGCCCGTCCTTCAGGATGCCTTCGGCCTGCCCACCCCCATCGCCCTGAGCCGGGCGGCAGCCTTCATCGAAGGGCAAGGCCTCAAAGGCGAGGTTAGCCTGATCATCGGCGGGGGCCTCTTTCACCCGGAACACTTCCTCAAAGCCCTGGCCCTGGGGGCCGATGCCATGTACCTGGGGACTGTGTGCCTCTTGGCCATCGTCCATCCCCAGATCGCGACGGCCCTGCCGTGGGAGCCCCCCACCTCCCTAGCCTATGCCATTGGGGAGTATCAGCATAAACTAGACATCAACAAAGGAGCCCTGGCCCTGGCCCGGTTCTTCCAATCATCGGTGGCAGAGATGATCGTGGGTGCCCGGGCCTTGGGCAGGGCTTCCTTCAAGGAACTGTCCAAAGGGGATCTGGTGGCCCTCGATGGGCGCACCGCCCGCCTGACAGGTGTTCAGCTGGTCCGCGGACCTACGGCTTTAGAACGACCTTCAAAGCCTTCTTCTGTTCGACGAGGTCGCAGGCATGGTTTACATTAGCCAATTTGTCAACGTGGGTGATGATGGGCTTTATCTGCAGCTTGCCGAGCCGGTAAAGCTCTATGGCCAGGAGATAATCTCCCCATTCAAAGCCCTGTAATCCTTTGATGCGCTTTTCGTCCCTGACCACATTCCATGGCTTGAAGCTGACTTCCTTGCCCAGAAAACCACTGCCCCCCATCAGGAGCAGCCCTCCGGGAGCCGTCATCTCGATCCCCTGGGTGACAGCTTCCACCCGGCCGGTAGCTTCGATGACCACATCGGCGCCGAGCCCCTTGGTCATCTCCATCACTCTCTCCACCGGATCCACCTCGTCACCCTTGATAACCTCGCCGGCCCCCAGCTTCTTGGCCAGCTCCAGCCGCTCCGCATCTGCGCTTAGCCCAACCATGACCAAGTTCTTTGGGCCTGTAGCCAATGCTGTCTGCAAGAGGAAAAGGCCAAAGGGGCCAGGACCGAGGACAACAATGAAGCTGCCGGGCTTTATCTCATTGACCCTAATGGCCCGGGCAGCAGTAGTTACAGGCTCAAGGATGGCCGCCTCTTCCGCGGGGATATCATCGGGCACCTGGAACAGGATGTCGTCGTGGACGGCCACATACTCGGCAAAACTGCCGTCGCTATCGATCCCCACGTGGTCCCACCAGTGGCAGCGGTGGAACAAGCGCAGCTGGCAGGGATAGCACTCGCCACAGCCCTTGATGTCGCTGCAAGTGACCCGATCCCCGACTTTGACGTTGCGGACCTTAGGGCCTACCTCCACCACTTCTCCGTAAAACTCGTGTCCGGGGACGATGGGCATCTTAACCGGGCCGTGTCTGCCCATGAAGACATTGCTGCGAATGGCCACATCGGTCCCACAAACGCCAGTGGCGATCACTTTAACCAATGCTTGCTCCGGTCCAGGCTTGGGAATTGGCCGGTCCTCCAGGATGTATTCCTTGCGTTCATCGACTTTTACTGCGGCTAACATGCTATGCACCCTCCTTAATCCTCAAGTTCGCGCAATTCAATTCGGCGTCCTTCTTCCGCCGAAATGTAGCTTGCATAGGTGACTTGGACCACTTCCAAGCCCAGCTGACCGTCAGAGACCGGCTCTCGCCCTTCGCTGAAGCACTCCATGAAATCCTGCATCTCCTGGGGATAGCCGCGCATCCAATCTTCATCGGGAGCCGGCAAGCTCCAGCCAGCCTTGGTTTCCTGCTTCTCCCGCAGATACTCGTCGCCGAAAATGTCATGGGCAGGGGCGTACACCTCGCACGCGTCCATACCGGACATCTTGCACTTGACGATGCTGTTGGAGAGATAAATGTCGACGGTGTTGACTACTCCGCCCAAAGTGGTATCGTTGGCGAAAACCGTCGCCTTCGTGCCGTCGGTGAAAGTCAGGAAGACTGCCGACCAGTCTTCAACATCCTGCCATTCATCGACCATCCACTTTTTCTCCTCGGCGACGAAGCCGGGGGCCTTAGTCAAATTGGCCATTTCAGCCATCACCGCCTGGACCTTGATGGGCTTTCCCTGTTTAAGCATGCCTTCGAAATGCTTCAAGTGGATCACTGCCCCCAATGGGTGGGAGCCAAGGCGCAACAAAGATCCCCCGCCGGCCAGCCGCCAGTGCCTGGAGTAGGCAGCATGGGAGCCGCTGTGGCTCTCCTCGGCCCGCATATCAAGGATAGTTCCCCCACTGACTTCAATCAGCCGCTTGGCCTTCACCAATGGGGGCGCATAAATGTAATCCTCCGCATAACCTAAAATGACTCCATTTTCCTCAACTGCCCGGAGGATCCGGCGGGCGCTGTCCATCGCCACTTTGTACATTTGCCTCTTGGGGACCGTATGGCCGATGTTTGTCACTTCCCCTGACAAGTCTTGTCCAAAGTAGCCTGTTAGTGGTTTCTCGCAGATGATGTGTTTTTTTGCTTCGGCGGTGTTGATGCAGACCTCCTCATGGAGGTTATTGGGGACACAAACATCAATGGCATCGATATCCTTATTATCGAGCAGATATCGATAGTCGGTGTAGTGATTTGCGATCCCATACTGCCGAGCAAAGGCCTCCGCGCGCTCCTTGGTGCGGGAAGCAACGCCGACGACCTCCACCTCCACGCCTGTTACTTGTCGCAAGGCGTTCATATGCAGGTGGGACACAAATCCACAACCGACGATCCCCAAGCGAACCTTCCTCACGATTATGCCTCCTTTGTTTGATGTAGTATCGGGCTCGGGGTCCTCTAAGGGAATGGACGACCGAGCCCAACTAATATGAGATCAGTAGAACCCCATAACTTTTGGCAGAAACATCGGTACCGCGGGGAAATAGGTGATGATGAACAACACCAAGATTTCTACCGCGACGAAGGGCCAGATCTCCCTCGTGATATCTTCGAGACTGATCCTCGAAATCCCGCAAGCTACGAACAAGCATAGTCCAACGGGCGGTGTGGCCAAGCCGATGCAAAGATTGACCACCATGATGCAGCCAAAATGGAGGGGATGGATACCGAGGGACTCCATCATCGGGGCCAGGATGGGCGTCAGGATGATGATCGCTGCGGAGGTATCCATCACGCAACCGACAAAAAGCAAGAAGATATTGACGATAAACAGCATCACTAACGGATTAGTAGTCAACGATAGGAAGAAAGCAGCTATCTGGGTGGGGATTTTCTGGGTGCTCAGCACCCAGGAGAGGATGCTCGCACAGGCCACAACCAACAGGATCATGCTGGTGGTAAGACCCGCCCGGACCATAATGCCCGGCAGATGTTCGAGCTTCAATTCCTGGGTAACGAACAGCCCCACAAACAAGCCATACGCGACGGCAACGGCGGCAGCCTCGGTAGGGGTAAAGATGCCGGTCAAGACTCCCCCGAGGATGATCATGGGCATTACGAGAGCGAGTAGCGCCCGCTTGAGGGTGTCTAGGAACTGCATGAAGGTAATAGGGGTTTCCCGGCGGGGATAGCCCCTCTTTTTCGAAATGAAATAGGCGACGATCATCATGCCGACGCCAAAGAGGACCCCCGGTGCAAATCCGGACAGGAACAATCCACCGATGGAGATGCCCGCGGTCACCGCGTAGATAACCGCGGGAATGCTTGGGGGAATGATGGGGCCAATCACCGACGAGGCAGCCGTTACCGCGGCACTGAAGTCCACATCATAACCCTCTTCTACCATGGCTGGAATCAGAATGGAACCTAGGGCCGATGTATCAGCGACGGCCGAACCGGTGATGCCGGCAAAAAAAACGCTAGCCACAATGTTCACATGGGCTAATCCGCCCGTGATGTGGCCGACGAGGGCATCGGAGAAACGAAGCAATCCCCGGGTAATTCCCCCAGTGTTCATCATCTCCCCAGCAAGGATAAAAAAGGGAATGGCCATCAGGGGGAATTGGTCGATGCCGGTGAACATGCGTTGGGCAATGACTACCATGGGAACCCTTCCCCAGAACTGCAAAGCCACCGCGGCAGTGACCCCCAGGACAAAAGCGATAGGCATACCGGCAACTAAGGTCGCGATGAATGAAACAACGATGACCTTTACCATCATGCATCCTCCCCGACCTGAATTGTTGTTGGCTCTTCCTTCGCGGTGAGCAGCTCAAGGGATGCATAAAGCAGATACACCAGGAAGATGATGCCACCGATGAAGACCGCGGTGTAGGCCCAGGACATGGGCACGCGGAGGCTTGGAGCGAACTGCCGGTGCACTCGCTTCACGATGGTATAACCGTGGCGAACGACCAGATAGCAAAACCAACCGATGACCAGGTTGTCTAGCAGCAAGATGAACTTCCTGATCTTGAAAGGCAATTTGTCGATGATAAAGGTCACGCCTACGTGGGCTCCTTGGTAAAAGGCGAGCCCCCCTCCCAGGTAGGCCGTCCAAATCATCAGATAGCGAGCCAGCTCTTCTGTCCAGACGACAGTCCTGTGGAGGATGTAACGACCTACCACGCCGTATAAGACTACAATAGTCATACACGTCATTAGGATCATGATACCAATTTCACAAACCCTTGTCAACAATTCCCGCGTCCGGTGGAGCTTCTCCATTGTTGCGTCCCTCCTAATGATGTGGGCAAAGGAGGCCTGGGCGCCAAAGCGCCCAGGCCCCTGTTATCATCTACCACATGGGCCACTTGCCGGAACCAACCCGGTATTTCTCCTCGGCCCGCTCAACTTCGGCAATGATCTTGTCGACCCAGTAATCGCCGATCTCCTCCCGAATCCACTTCTCAACAGGGGGGCCCGCCTTAGCCCGGAAAGCTTCGAGCTCCTCGGTGGTCGGGAAGTAGACCTCCATTCCCTCCTCCCGCAACCGATCGACGCCAGTGGCCGAGGTCCAAATCTGCATTCCCCGATGCACCAGGCCGGCCATGATGGCAGCATCCAGCACGATCTGCTGTAGATCCTCGGGCAGCGACTGGAAGAAGTCATCATTAATGAAGGTGAAGTCGATGGAATAGATGTGGCCGTCCATGGTCAGGTACTTCTGAACCTCGTAGAATTTCATGACCTCGATCAAGCAGACGGGGTTCTCCTGACCGTCAACAACCCCCATCTGCAAAGCGGTGTACAGCTCTCCCCAAGCGATGGGCGTGGGTGATGCGCCCATGGACTCCACCATCTTCATGTGGGCCGGATGCTCCATGGTGCGGAACTTCAGACCTGCCATGTCCTCCGGCTTTCTGATGGGCCGGACGGTATTGGTGAAGTTCCGGAAGCCGTTTTCACTTACCTTGAGGCAGCGAACGCCCGTCTGTTTTCTCATTTCCTCCATCAGTTCGGCAACGACGGGACCGTCCAGGACCTCCCAAGCGATATGCTCTGACCGGAACATGTAGGGCACGGCCAGGCACATGATCTCAGGGAAAAAGCCCGCCACCGAACCCTCGCTCACGTTGCACACTTCGATGCTGCCCAGCTGTACACCCTCGAGCAATTCTCGCTCAGAGCCAAGCTCACTAGATGGATAGATTTCCACTTCAATCCGTCCACCGGACCGCTCTTCGGCGTAATACTTGAAAATCAACGCATCACCGTGGGCCGGTCCCTTAATCGGGTCAGGGGGATCGCCGTGGGCATACTTGATGATGTACTCCGCCGCGTAAGCGTTCACAGCCAAACCGGCAACCAACAACAGGACACTCAAAAATACCCACCATTTTCTCACTTCTTCCATCCCCTTTCGATTTTGGCTTTTCCGGGCGCGTCCATGAGCACCGACTGCAGCTAACGTCAGGTTTGTCGCCTATGTTCCCTGTTATGTGCTGTATGCATATAATTCTTGTTTTTTCCCTAGTTTCCTCCCAGCTTGCTAAATTTGGGTTACTTTGCCACTAACTATAAGCATGACCCAAGACCATAGAATAGTGAATCTGGCCGCTATTGCTTTCGCGATAGGTGAAAGCTAGGGACTATTGGTTGGCTCGCTGAGGATGGGACCTGTTGGGACCGCCGGCGGCCGGCGGGAAAAGACAAGTGATGAAGGGGGCCGGCGGGGCCCCCTTCAACTAAGCTGCATTGCTTCGATCTTGTTCATGCAAGCCTCAAGGAGGGCATCGGCCTCCTCGGGGCTGGACCCTTCGCTGTAGATGCGAAAAACCGGCTCTTCCGAGTCGGGCAGGACCAAAGTCCAGCCTGTTTGGTGATAGACCTTGACCCCATCGATCAGCTCAAGCCTCCCTTGCTGGGCGCCATCTTCGATGAGCCTGCGCATCACCCGACCCTTAGATTCCCAGGGACAATTCACAGCTTCCTGCCGCATGTAGAACTCGGGGATCTGGCGGACGAGCTCGGAGAGGGGTCGGCCTTCCCGGCTCATCATCTCCAACACCTTGCCCAGGGAGACTAAGGCATCGAACACCGGTTGGAAGTGGGGCAGACCCTTACGTCCAAGGAAAACCCGCTCTTCAAGGGCCTTTTCCATGATTGACCGGGGATTTGTTTTGGTCCTGACCACTTTGCCCTTGTACCGGGCGGCCAGTTTTTCGATGGCCCCCGGTGCGGTAACGGGCACCGCAATGGTCCTGGCGCCGCCGCCTTTGAAAGCGAGGAGGGAAATGACGGCTAAGAAAAGCTCGTCGCTTAAAATGTTGCCCTTCTCGTCGACGAGGACCAATCGCTCCCCACTATTATCAACGGCAAGGCCTAGGTCCGCACCTTCTTGGACCACTCTTTCAGCCAAACGCTGGATGTTCGCCAAAAACCCCTGGGCTCCCCGCCAATCATCCCTCGGCTCTTCCTTCTCCTCGATCACGCAGGCGATGCAGCCAAGGCGCTCCAGGAACAAGGGCAAAAGCAGGGAGAGGGTAGCCGCATCATAATCCACAACGACGCGAAAACGCCGCCCTTTGATCCTCTCCCTGTCGAGGAGCTCCATCACTTCATCGACGTAATGCTCGATGATGCGGGGAAGGAAGGCAAGGCTTCCGACCTCATCGGCCGCGGCCCGCCGAAAGTCTTCGCAGAAGAAGACATTCTCCACTTTCCGCTCCCTGCCCTTATCGAAGTTCAGCCCGCGCTCATCGAAGAACTTGAAAACCGCGATCCGCGGGTCCCTCGCGGCCAAATGCACGTGGACCCCCGCCTGTGCGCCCCCCGCTACCACCGCATGGCGGGCGACGGGCGTAGTCACGCTGCCTAGATCGAATACATCAACTCCCGCCGACAGGAGCCCCGCGATCAAGGCCCGCTTGAGCATCCGACTTGACCGGTAATTGTCGGCTCCCACCACGACCTGAGCCTTGGGAGGCAAGGTGGACCCAAGGGCCGCCCCTAGTTTGCTGGCCAGCTCCACCGTCAGTTCCACGTTGACCAAACCACTTACCCCGTGGGAGCCAAAAATCGACCGGGACCAGCGATTTCCCCAGACGAGGTTCTCCGCCACGGTCACGCCGCTGTCAACGGACTTGCCGGGCCAAAGCTTAGTGTCGGGGCGGACCGTGGCTCCTTGGCCGATGGAGCAGTCATCGCCCACAACGGCCCCCTCGAAGATGGCCGCCCGATCCTTCAGACGGACGTGGTCGCAAAGGATGGCGCCCCGCACTTCCACCCGCGCGCCCAGGTACGCATGGTCCCAGAGGACGGAGCGCTTGATGCTGCCCATCGGCATCAGGACACAGTTGGCCCCCAGGACGGAACCCTCAAGATAGACTCCAGGACCCACCCGGCAGTATGGCCCAAGAAGCAAAGGAGCCTGCAGCTTGGCTTCCGGGTGGAGCCAAGCCCCTTCCTCCACCCTGATCCCCGGGGCGATTTCCTCCCCCGGAAGGGGGAGGTTGATTCTCCCCGCGAGGAGATCGTAATGGGCCTGGCGGTATTGCTCCAAGTTGCCGATGTCGGACCAATACCCTGGCGCCACATACCCATACAGGGGAGCTCCCTTGGCCAACAGCAGGGGAAAGAGATTCTTGCTGAAGTCGAATTCTTCCCCCGGCGGGATGTCGTTAAAGATCTCCGGTTCCAGAACGTAGATCCCGGTGTTTACCGTATCGCTAAAAACCTCGCCCCAACTAGGTTTTTCCAAGAACTGCTTAATGCGACCCTCGCCGTCGGTGATGACTACCCCATACTCGAGCGGAGTCTCCACTTTGGTCAAGACCAGGGTGGCTAGGGCCCCCTTTTCCCGGTGAAACCGCACCGCCGCCTGCAGATCGAAGTCCGTCAGGGCATCGCCGCTGATCACCAGGAAAGTCTCTTTCAGGAAGGAAGCTGCGTTCTTGACGCTTCCCGCGGTGCCCAGGGGCACCTCTTCGATAAAATAGGAAAGGTTAACTTGCCAGCTATATCCGTCCCCGAAGTATTCTTGAATGGCCTCGGGCAGGTAGAACATGGTCACGGCAACGTCCTGGAATCCCGATCTGGCAAGTAAAGAGACGATATGTTCCATCATCGGCCGGTTGGCGATGGGCACCATGGGCTTGGGTCGGTCACAAGTGAGAGGGCGCAGTCTAGTCCCCTTGCCCCCCGCCATGATCACTGCCTTCACTGACTTTCCCCCCTATTTCTTCAGGAGTTGTTCCAACAGGTTCTCCCCCGTGGACTGGTAGCGCCCCCGGTAGCGACTGAAGAAACTAGCCACCCGGGAAAGGAGCAGCTGTTCTTCTATCTGGGGAGGGGTCAATGGCCCTTCCCAAGGGGTGTTTTCGTATTCATTCAGGACCTTCGCGTAGACCTCCACCGTCTTGCGGGCGATCCTGGACCAGTTGTACTGTTCGATCACCTCCCTGTAGGCCCGTTCTTTCAGTTTGGCGGCCAGTCCCGGGGCCAACAGCAGCGCCAGGATGTTGTCGGCCAGGGACTCCGGGTTGCCCGGCAAGGCGTGGAGGCCATTCTTGCCGTGCTGGATGATCTCGGCAAAGCCCCCCACATTGCTCACCACCACAGGCACTTGCGCGGCCATGGCTTCCAGCGCGACGATGCCGAAGGGTTCATAAAGGCTGGGGAAAACAGCCACATCGGCAACATGATAGAGGTTGTTCCGCACATCATCATCGACAAAGCCGGTGAAGTAAATCCGTTCGTATACTCCCAGCTCCCTGGCCCTGCGCATCAAATAATCCTGCGCGGGGCCTTTGCCGGCGATGACGAACTTGCAGTTGGGGTAGCGGGAGAGAATGATAGGCACTGCCTCAATGAGGACCCCGACCCCCTTTTCGGTGACCATCCTGCCGATGAAGAAGACCATTTTCTCATCGGGAGCAGCATACTGGCGGCGAAACTCAGCCGGGTCGGGTGCATTTGGCAGGAAGTCCTCCGCCTTCACCCCGTTGGGAATGACAGTCAGCTTGTCTTCCGGCACTTGGAGAAACTGGTGGAGTTCATTGTACATGTAATCGCTGCAGCAGATGACGTGCCATGCTTCATAGGTCAGCCACCATTCTACACTGCTGATGTACCGCTGCAAGGGATTGTGCAAACCGCCGTTGCGGCCATATTCGGTGGCATGGATAGTCGCCAGGAGGGGGCGGCGGTAAGCGTGTTTGAGGGCCTTAGCCGCGTAGGCCACCAGCCAGTCGTGGGCGTGGATGATGTCGAAGTCGACTCCCTTTTCCCGCAGCCCCACTACCTTCTCCATCATGTTCAAATTGAACTGGAAGACGGAGTCGAGGAAATCCAAGGGTTGGGGGGAATACATCTTCAAACGGTGAACCCTGACGCCGTCCTTAGTGTCCAGTTCTGAAGTGCCAGCATGATCGGCGGTTATCACTTCAACTTCATGCCCCTGCTGCACCAACGCCACGGACAAGTCGTGGACGTGCCGGGCTAGGCCCCCGACGATCCGGGGCGGATACTCCCAGGAAAGCATTAAGATCTTCAAGTCTTTACAACCCCCTTCGTCATCCTGGTATGAACCATCTCAAGGACCTCCCGCCGCCCCACCAGGCCAACGAGGGCTTCATCCTCAACGACGGGCAACTGTCGCAGCCCATGTTCTAACATGAGTCCCACGGCCTTGCCTACAGAGGTCCCTCGACCAACGGCCACGATCCCGCGGGACATGATCTGGCTCGTTGGCAGACTCCCTAGTTCTTGCAGGACTTCTCCCCGCAGCCAGCCCCCATTCAAGTAGACGAAGACGTCCAAGAACCGAACTTGTCCAGGAAGACAGCGGCGCAGGACATCCCCGGCCGTCACCAGCCCCTCTAGTCGCCCCTGGCTGCTGAGGACGGGAATGCTATCCACATCATCGTCCAGGAGGAGCTCAATCACCCGACGGACGGGCGTTGCCCCCGACACCGTCCTTTTGGCATCGACCATCAAGTCCCCGACAAGCACATGCCCCACCTCCGCGACAATTGGGACTGCCGTCCTATTGCACCAAGTCCCGCCGGTGAATACCTTGGAGCAGGGGTTTGGCCATGAAACTGCCACCGGATGTCTTTCACCGCAAGACCGCGGTCTCGCTGCCCTTTGCCGACCGATTCCTCAGAGTGGTCGATCGGAAAGCCCTCGATGAGCTTCACCGGGAGCTGGAAAGGCAGTTCAGCCATCCTCTCCTGCGGCTCCCCATCCGGAAGGAGTCCGACGACCCCGCGAAGTAGGATAACCCAGTTTTGCCAGGACTATTAGCCAAAAAAAGAGCGCCACGCCAACGGAGTTGGCAGTGACGCTCACCCTCTAGATATTCCCGGCGTTCCTATCTACCCACGTATCTTTCCCGGACAATAGCCGGCGTATCCCAGACTCTGCCCAGGTGGGCTGATTTCAGGAGCCGGATGTATTCCGCATGGGCCCAAGCTAAGGGAGTTGCCCCCCCTGTCCCTTCGCCAGTTTCCTCCCACACCTGTTCCGCCAGCATATAGCCGTGGTTGGCCAGGGCCTCCATGGTCCGCAGGTAAGGGCTAGGATCCCGACCCAGGGCCAGTTCGTAGTGGCCCCGCTCGCCTACTAGGTGGGTCCAAAGGCGCCCTTTCCCCTGGCCTTGGTAGGGCCGGCCGTCCGCCGTCTCCCCGTAGCCGTCGTGGTTGTACCGATACCAAGCGCATCCCTTCGGGGTTTTCCACCTAATTACTTCATCGACGGCCTGGAGGGACTCGAGGATGTAAGGATCGTCGGGGGCCTTGACGCCCAGGCGAACTAGCTCCAAGAAACCCGCGTCAACGAGCTCCCGCTGGTCAAAGAGCCCTCCCCCGTTTTTCACCTCCACCACATGGGCGCAGTTAGGCTGTCCATGGGGAGCAATGCGGATGTAGTGGCGGCCGGTGCCATGCCAACCGGTGGTGGTAAAGCACCACTCTTCCACCCGGCTTTGCCACTCATCGGCCAAGGCCAAGTACCGCTCGGCATCCCCATCTTCACCCCACTGGCGAGCTAGATCCGCAGCACAGACTAAAGCCGCTATCTCAGCCGCGATGGTGGAGGGTGAATAGCCTCCGTTTTCCTCCCAACGCTCCTGGGGAGTGGCCGGTCCGTGGGTCGCGATGTAGTCTGCCGCCTTTTTCACCATCCCATGGTAAAGGTCCTTGCGGCCTAGTTCCCAGGCCAGAATGATGGGAACGGAGACTTCGTCCATCTGGACGCCGCCCCAGTAAGGCTGGCCGTTCAGCCAGGAGTTTTGTGGAAAACTGCCATCTGCCCGCTGCTGGACATGGGCCAGGTAGTCCAGGGCGCGATTGGCCGCTCCTCGATCCCCTAGAGCCATAAATGCCTGGGCCACATGGTACAAGTCCCGCGCCCACACCAAGTGGTAGCCGCCGGTGTTATCATCGCTCGCCGCCTCGCCCCAAGGCACGGACAGGGATGCGATCATGGCCCCCCGGTAAGTCTTATCCTCACAAGCCTTAAGGACCATGCCGCTGACATAATAAAGCTGGGTTGCCTTTCCATCTAGGCGATCAAGACCAGTACAATAAGCATTCCACCCGCGGATATATTCCATCTCCAGGCGGTTCCAATCATCGCGGAGGGAGTCCAGCGCCGTCTGGGCCGCCTCCTGAGGGTCTCGGCCGAATCCCATGACTACGGTGAACTCATCGGCGCCCTCGATCTTGGCGATATGGGCGATATTGCCATCGATGGCCTGATCGTAGGTGTGCTGCAGCCCAAAGGAGCGACGCAAGTCCTCGATCCCGTCGCTGCGGCCGCAAAAGCCGACGGAGGATTTCTCCCAAGGCGCGCTGCTGCCGACGGCCATCCAGATGGACCCTTCCCCGGCCCAGAATAGCTCTTGGCCCCGGTAGGTCCCGCAGTACCCCTCATCCTGCCACCCGGAGTTGTTCACATGGGGATCGGTGTACAGGTAAAGCTGATAATCATCAACCCGTCCTTCAAGGGCCATGAAGTTCACCTTGACTAACAGGCTGTTGCGGAAAGGATCAGTAATGATGGTCTTGATAAGGCGATACTTTCCTTCTTTGTCCGTGTTGATCAGTCGATAGGCTAGGGCCAGGGGATGGACCAGCTGCACTGACTGGATCGTATCCTCCGTCTCATCGTCGAGAAAGGTTCGTCCATCGGTGATGAAAAACTTCATCTCCCTGGTATTGGCTTTGTCCAAAGTTGGGTAATAAACTTCCGTGACAGCTCCGTGGGCTAGCGAAAACCAGACTTTGGACTGCAAGCCAGCCGACGTCCCAATCCCCACTTTCTTCGCCGATGCCCAAGTGGGTTTTGCCCCAGGCCAGCCTGGAGCCAATTTGCCTGTATCACGCCAGATGATTTCCCCAGACAGGGGGGTCGAGACGTGATGGAGTTTACTCACCGCGCTTCCCCCTCTTTTAATTTTACTCGGCCTTCTGACACAGGGGCTTATTGACAATAAAAGGGCTATTTCCTGGAAATTTCCCCGTAATGCTCGATCAGATGGCCAAATTCCTTAGTTTCCCCCGGCAAACTCATTGTAACCCATGAATGCAACCCCTTCAACCTTACCGGGCCAGTAACCTTTTCCCAGCCCCCCATCTACCCTCCCCTGCATAATCCCCCCCTCCTCGGAAAAGACTGATGGTGGAGGTGAGAACCATGCGCAATTTGTACTGGGCCGCCGGCGTTGCCCTGCTGCTGTTTGCCGCCCTGGCCTCTTGGCGAGGCATCCAGCCCGGACGGATGGCTGAACCTTCCCCCGCGGCGGAGGAGCGGGGCACGGTAACGCCCAATGACCCAAGAACGACCACCATGCCCGGCATTCCCGGCATCACCGGGCCCGACCAGTTTGCCGAAGGGTGCGTCAGCTGCCATACCAAGACTGACGGCCAGGACCACCGGCTCAGCACGACCATGCAGGCCATGGCTAAAGAAGGCAGGCATCCCGATGTGACCGAGGATACCAGGACCAAGGAGCTGCCCCAAGATTGTGCCCGTTGTCACACTTCAGGGGGCGACCTAGCTCTAGCCGATCTCCTCCATGAAGCCCACTACGAGGGGAACGACAACGTCTTCGTCCTTAAGTATGATGGTCACTGTCTCAACTGCCACTCCTTAAATCGGGACCAAGGAGTTGTCGACATCAAGTCTGGCACCGAGGACGCCGCTTAGGCCCGCTCCGATCATGGCCAGACTTGGTTCAAAGAGGTACAGATAAAGGTCAAGGGGGCTTAGCTCGACCTCCCCGAGCGGAATAAGCCCCTCTTCCCACAGGCTCGTGTAGCGGCCGGTGGGAGTGATCGCGATCAAGTCGAAGGTGATCCCCCGACGGTCGGCCCACGCGGCCCAGAATCGTCCAAACTCGATATCCTCCCCGCTCAGGCGCCAGTTGCCCCCGGGATGATTATGGACCAGAAAAATCCGCTGGACATCCCCGGGAAGGAGCCTGGTCCAAAGGAGCTCCCAAGGGACGTAATAGAGGCTGCTCGCCATGCCTTGACTCACCCGGGCCGTCTTTAACACCTTTCCTTCCCCGTCGACGAAGTAGACGATCCCCGCCTCATAATCAAGCTCCCCTATCTCTTCCCACGCCGCCGCGGCCGCCCCGCGGGGGTCGTTAATCGGCTGGGCCCAAGCTGGGCACCCGATCAGGAAGACGGCCAGTAAAACCCCTAGCAACCGCAATATGAGTCCTCCCCTTAAGTTTGGAGACAAGCTTCGCCGGGGCCGTAGCTCCTTCCTACCGCCAGGGGCTGTAACCTTCTGACACCTGGACCATGATCAGGGGGCCATCCGCCAAGACGGAAAAAGTTTACCCAAAATAGAGGAAAATTCCTATTCACCTAGAAACTTGGTACTACCTAGCTATTTTTCTTGAGGAGGGAAGGCAAAATGAAGTGGAAACTCCTTGTGTTGCCATTGTTAATCGGGCTCTTGCTCATCGGCACCCTCGGAGCCGAGGCCAAAATGATCTTCAAGTTGGCCACCGCCTATCCCCCTGGCAACGAGGCGGTAGTGGTGGCGGAGAAATTTGCCGACTTGGTTGCGTCCAAGAGCAACGGCGCCATCGAAGTCCAAGTTTTCTCCGGAGGGGCTATGGGGGGTGAACGGGACACCATTCAAGCTTTGAAGATGGGCTCCGTCCAAGGAGTCACCAGCGGCATGATGCCCATCCACATGTTCGCCCACAAGTACGGCTTCATGGATGCCCCTTATGTCATGCGGGACTATGACCACTGGAAGAGCGTGTGGCAGGGAGCTATCGGCGAAGAAGTGCGCAAGATCCTGCTGGAAAACCGAATCATGGTCGCTGGCATCTACTACCGGGGAGTCCGCCACATCACGGCCAACAAGCCCATCACTAAGCCGGAGGATCTAGCTGGCATCAAGATGCGCGTCCCCCAGGACCCGTCCTGGGTGAAGATCTGGCAGGAACTTGGAACCTTGCCGACGGTCGTCGCGTTGCCGGAACTGTTCACCGCGCTGCAAACTGGCGTAGCCGACGCCTCCGAGGGGCCCGCCTCCCAGCTCATCTCCTACAGGCTGAATGAAGTGCAAAAATACTTGGTTCTCTCGGGACACATGGTCGCGGTGGGCGTTTTCATGCTCAATGAACCCTTTATCAAAGGACTCGATGAGACAGACAGGGCCATCATCCTCGAAGCGGCCAAAGAAGCCGCGGAATACGGAGATCGCTGGGCCCTGGAGACCGAGGCTAAGCTCATCGAGGAGCTGCAAGCAGGCGGCATGAGCCCCGTCATCCCCGATGCGGCGGCATTGCAGGAGAAGGCCAGACCGGCCATCACAGCTTTGTTCGCCTCGGAGTGGGATGTTACAACGTGGGATGAAATACTGAGCTATTGAACCGGGGGGCCCTCCCCCCCCGGAACCTATTGGGGGATTCATATGTGGAATAAATTCAACCGCGCCCTTGACATCCTCGGAACCGCCATGTTCTGGGCCCTTTGCCTGGCGGTTTTGCTGCAGGTGGTCTGTCGGTTCATCTTGAAAATCCCGTCCCCATGGACGGAAGAAATCGCCCGTTACCTATTGATCCAGATAACTTTCCTCGGCAGCGCCATCGCCGCCCGGGAAGAAAGCCATTTAGTGGCTGTGGATCTTTGGAAAAGGATACCTGCTGCTTCGTTCCCCGCGGGGATCATCATCAGGGGGGCCGTACTCTATTTTGCCTGGGCAATGTTCCGCGGCGCCCTCAGCATGATGGCCATCGCCGGCATCGAGACGGCCACGTCCCTTCTTTGGCTGCGCATGTCCTACATCTACGCCGGGATGGCAGCCAGCTTTTTCCTGGTTTGTCTCTACACCTTGATTAACATCCTGCGCACTCTAGTAGGAAAGGTACCCCACAGCCCAAGGGCGAAGGAGGGGCAATTATGACTTTGACTGTGCTGAGCTTCGTAGGCATTCTCCTTTGCCTGCTCGTCGGCGGTGTTCCCGTCGGGTTCGCCATTGGCCTTGCCTCCTTGATCTTGCTGAACATTGAATCAAGGGGCATGGCCGATTCTACCATCATCGCCCAGCGGCTTTTCAGCGGCATTGACAGCTTCCCCTTGCTGGCGGTGCCGCTGTTCATGTTCACCGGCAACCTAATGAACATCGGCGGCATTACAAAACGGATTTTTGACTTTGCCAACCACCTGGTCGGCCATCTGCGCCTCGGGCTCGGACAAGTGAACGTAGTGGCCAGCATGATCTTCGCCGGCATGTCGGGGGCCGCGGTGGCCGATGCATCGGGCCTCGGGCCTATCGAGATCAAGGCCATGCTGGACGCGAACTACGATCTCGGCTACAGTGCGGCCATTACCGCCGCCTCATCCTCCATCGGGCCTATCATCCCGCCCAGCATCCCCTTAGTCATCTACGGCATCATGGCCGAGGCCTCCATCGGCCGACTCTTGCTGGGGGGAATCTTGCCTGGAATTTTCATCGGTATCTCCCTGATGCTGATGAATGAGTTTTACTTTGCCCGCAAGCTAGGTGCCGAGCGGGGCAAGTTTGCCGGTTGGCGTCCTTTGTGGCAGAGTTTTCGCCGGGCGTTTTGGCCCTTAATGACCCCGGTCATCCTCGTCGGCGGGATCCTCTCAGGGATCTTCACCCCCACCGAAGCTGCCGGGGTCGCCCTTGTTTATGCCGTTGCCTTGAGCATTGTCTACCGGGAGATTACCCTCAAGGAGCTCCTTGCCCTGTCGAAAGAAACCATGCGCTCCACCGCGGAGGTCCTAATTATCGTCGGTGCAGCGAGCGCCTTTGGCTACATGGTCGTTTCCGCCCAATTGCCCCAGATGATCTTGCGCACTGTCAGCTCCTTGACGATGAACCGCTGGGCAGTACTGGCCCTGATCAACGTGTTTCTCCTGATCATCGGCTGCTTCATGGAGCCGGTAGCCGCCATCACCATCACCGTTCCCGTGATGATGCCCCTCGTCCGGCAACTGGGGATCGATCCGGTCCATTTCGGGATGGTGGTGGTCTACAACCTAGTCTTAGGGCTCCTTACACCTCCCGTGGGACTGGTCCTCTTTGTCACCGCGAAGATCGCTGGTCTGTCCGTTGAGGAGTTGGTAAAGAACATACTGCCCTTTTTCATTCCGCTGCTGTTGAGTCTTCTCATCATCACTTATGTGCCAGGCATCGTCACCATCATCCCAGATCTGCTCATGGGTTAACCAGGCGAATTCGTTCTGTCACCTTGACGCGGGCTCCCAAGGGAGTCCGCCAAACACTCTACGAAGGGATTAGACGTCCTGAGGCCGCCGCCACGACCGCTTCCAACGAAAAGCTCCTAAGGCGCCCAGGCGATGATCACCGTCGTTGCTCCAGGGAAACTTTCACCGAAGTAAAGGAAACTTGCTTCTCAACTAGAAAATTAACACTACCCGGCCCTCCTGGGGCAGAGGCGCTCGGCCGCCAAGTTCAAACACTCGCCGCTAGAATAGACCATCCAAGCCTTTTAGGCTGGTGCCTCCTAGGGGCCGGCGCGAAGAAAACAGGCCCCGCAGAAGGGCCTAGTCGGGCAAGAAGCCATCGTTGCCGGGCACCGTTCACCTCATCTTAGATTTCCTTGCGGGTTAAAGGAGGTTGTCAAAGTGAAGCTGTCAGGGAAAAAGGTTCTCATCTTGGTCGCCAACGAATTTGAAGATGTGGAGGTTACCTTCCCCTTCCTTCGGCTCAGCGAGGAGGGAGCCTGGATCACCCTAGGAGTCTTGGAGATGGGCTTCCATCCGCGGCCGGCCTTCCAGGGCAAGCCCATTACCGGCCGGTTTGGCACCACCGTTCCCTTCATCGTCAACAAGGAGGGAAAGCGGTACGACATGAGGCCCGTAGGCGAGCTTTCCCCGGATGAATTTGATGCGGTCATCATCCCCGGTGGGTTCGCTCCCGACTATCTGCGGCGGGACCCCCACACGGTGAACTTGGTCCGGGAGGCGGCCGCCCAGGGCAAACCTATCGCCGGGATTTGCCATGGTCCCTGGCTGATGATCTCCGCAGGGGTCGTTTCTGGCCGGCGGGTGACGGGGATCGTCGCGATCAAAGATGATCTGGAAAACGCGGGGGCTACCTTCGTCGATGAGGCAGTAGTGGTCGACGGGAACATCATCTCCAGCCGCAATCCCGACGATTTGCCGGAGTTTTGCCGCGCGATCATCGAGCAGTTATCTTAAAAGCGGACTCCCGACGGAGTCCGCTC
>JAAYLV010000099.1 GCA_012521755.1 Bacillota bacterium
CAGGGAGCGCACCGTACAGACTGTCATTGGCGTTGCGGTTACCTTCAAACGGCGATATTACCTTGATGTAGAGACTGGCCAGTATGTTTTCTTGTTGGACGAGCTGTTGGGCTTGCCGAAGGAAAACCTGGTAAGTCCCAGCCATTACGTGCCCCAGATCCTAGCGGCCCTGGAGATAGCCTGTGGGGAGGGTCTAAAGGTGCCCCTCGTTTACAATTGTGGGGGGTATGAATCCCTAACGGCCCTGAGGCTATTAGACGGCATCATCGACATTTACATGCCCGATGTCAAGTACAATGACCCAGAGACAGCCTGGGAGCTCTCCCGTGCCCGGGACTACCCCCAGGTAGTCAAGGCTGCCCTGCGGGAGATGCACCGCCAAGTAGGCGACCTCCAGATAGATGAGCGAGGGTTGGCCGTGAGAGGCCTCCTGGTCCGCCATCTGGTTCTGCCCAATAACCTCTCGGGGACGAAAGAGCTGATGGAGTTCATCAGCCAGGAGACCTCGCCCCACACCTATGTGAACATCATGGCCCAGTATCGCCCTGCTTACCAAGCAAGCCGCTATCCAGGGATCAACCGGCCCATTGCCCGGGAAGAGTATCGGGCCGCAGTGGAAGCTGCCCGGCAGGCGGGCTTATATCGTTTTGCGTGACGGTGGGGAGGCATTTCGCTGCAATTGGACAAAAGCGTTTGTAAAAGGTGGTCCCCTGGTGTATACTGATACCATAATTCCCACTGGAGGTGGACTTGATGAAAGAGAAAGTCACGGAGGTCCTCAATAGCTTGCGGCCTCATCTGCAAGCCGATGGCGGCGATGTGGAACTAGTGGATGTCCAGGACGATGGCGTGGTCAAAGTGAGGCTCAAAGGCGCCTGTGCCGGCTGTCCCATGTCGCAAATGACCCTTAAGAACGGCATCGAGAGGATTCTGAAAGAGAAGGTTCCTGGAGTTACCTCTGTCCAGTCCGTATAACCACTATAGGGGAGGAGGGCAAAGACTTAAGTGCTGCCTCCCTTTTCCATTCCCGCAGTGATTAACCGATCGACTTCTTCGTACAGGGTGAGGAAATCCGAAGAATTTCGGTCTGTTTCCAACAACAGCTCGAATTTTCGC
The DNA here is from genome assembly GCA_012521755.1 of Bacillota bacterium. Taxonomy (GTDB): domain Bacteria; phylum Bacillota; class Limnochordia; order JAAZLZ01; family JAAZLZ01; genus JAAZLZ01. The sequence goes on from JAAYLV010000099.1 coordinate 1,117, forward strand.
TTTGCCTCGTCGGGATCGTAATGGGGCTTTGGCAGCTGGGAAAGCTCCACCGCCATGATTCCCACTCCTTGTCTGCAAGAGTACTGCTAGTATAAAATACCACGCCTTCCGATAAATTCCTTCGTAAAGGAGTTTTTTCTTTAGGATTTCGAGGAGGCACCTTCATCCGCGCCGCGTCCCAATTGGCGCGTCTGCGAGGAATCCCTAGATTTGCGTCGAAGTAGCAATGGATAATATTTGGCCGGAGGCTTTACGGTGGCAGAACTCAAAGAAAAGGAGATGATGGCACGTGCGGAAAGATAGTATTGTTGTCTTGGTGTTGCTCTTAGGTCTACTTACCAGCATCGGGACCGCGGCTCCCAAACCGATTCGGATTGGACTGCAGGGCCCAATCACCGGTGCTTGGGCCTATGAAGGGGAGATGGCGGTCAACTCCGTTCAAATTGTGGCCGATCAAATCAATGGAGCGGGCGGCGTCCTGGGCAGGCCGATTGAGATCGTCATAGGGGATGATCAGGGCAGTCCGCGGCAGGGGGCCTTGGTTGCTCAGCGGATGGTCAGCGATGGGGTGGTTGCCGTCATCAGCAGCTACGGCTCATCGGTGACGGAGCCTTCGGCGGCCATCTATGAGGAATCGGAGCTGTTGAACATCGCCTACGGGGCTACCGCGGAGCGGCTTACCGAACGGGGGCTGAAGTTCTTTTTCCGGACGTGTTTCCGGGATGACCGCCAAGGACAATTCTTCGCATCGTTAGTTGATGATGTCCTGAAGGTGAAACGGGTGGCCATCATCCATGACAATACGACGTTCGCCAAGGGATTAGCCGAGGCGGCTAAACGCTTCTTGGAGAAGTCGCCCACGGCGGAACTGGTATTTTACGACGCAATTACACCGGGGGAGAAGGATTTCAGTCCGATTTTGACCAGGATGAGAACGACAGCTCCAGAAGTAATGTACTTTACCGGCTATTACCCTGAAGCAGGGCTCATCCTTTTCCAAGCGCGCAATCTCGGCATTGATGCCCTCTTTGTAGGAGGGAATGCCGCGATCAATGACGAATTCGTTAACATTGCTGGCCTGGATGTAGCTCAAGGCAGCATCGTCACCCAAGAGCCTTTGCCGACGGACCTGCCTTACCCGGAGGCAAAGGACTTCCTTGCCGAATACATCAAGCGCCATGGGGAGGCGCCAAGCACCCCCTGGCCTGTTTATGCCGCCGATGCCCTGAAAGTGATCGCGGCTGCCATTGAGGCCACAGGTTCGACGGACTCGAGGGTCCTGGCGGACTATTTGCGGGAAGGCTTGAAAGATCTGCCTGGAATTACCGGCCCCATTTCCTTTGATGCTAGCGGGGACCGGGCGGGAGCGATTTACCGGGCCTACGTCATCGACGATCAAGGTCAACTAGTACCCTACTAAAGAGCAGTGAAGGGAAGGGGGAATGGACCCCCTTCCCTGTTGGTGAGGAGTGGAGGTTTGTTGGAGTTATTCCTAGAGCAGTTGGTGAACGGCCTTACCGTAGGCTCTGTGTATTCTTTAGTGGCCCTGGGCTACACCATGGTCTATGGAGTCATGCGGCTAATCAACTTTGCCCACGGAGAGCTTTTCATGCTCGGCTCGTACCTCGGGTTCACCTTGTTGGTGTCGACTAGTATCGGGGAATTGGGGGTGGGCTGGGGACTAATCATCATCGTCCTCATGGTTGCAGGGGCGATGGCTCTCCTTGGCATCCTCATCGAACGGGTGGCTTACGCCCCTTTGCGCAAGTCAGGCAGGCTGGCGCCTGTCGTCTCCGCCCTCGGGGTTTCTATTTTTCTGCAGAACGCAGCCATGCTCATTTGGGGCTCTCGCTACCGAGCCTACCCCGTCTGGGCGGCTTTGGACCGCCGCTGGGAAATCGGCGGTGTGCACATCACCTTGATGCAGGCCATCATCTTGGGAGTCTCGATTAACCTCATGCTCCTCCTTTATTGCATGATCCAGCGGACAACCCTCGGCGCGGCCATCAGAGCTACGGCTATCGATCAAGAGACGGCGCGCCTGATGGGGATTGATGTCAACGCTATCATCCGCTTCATCTTCATCATCGGTCCTGCTTTAGGGGCGGTGGCGGGAGTAATGGTTGGCCTTTACTATCGTCAGCTCCATTTCACCATGGGGTGGACCTATTCTCTGAAGGCCTTCACCGCCGCGATTATGGGGGGCATCGGCAACATACCTGGGGCGATGGTTGGAGGGATGTTCCTGGGCATCTTGGAGATGCTGGGAGCAGGCTACATATCGGCCGCATGGAAGGATGTTTTTGTTTTTGTCATCCTGATTGCCTTGCTAATCCTCCGTCCTACCGGTTTGCTTGGGGAAAGGGTGGCTGAGAAGGTATGACGGCGGGAAAGGGGGGATTAGCGATGGAAGTGGTATCGGAAGCCAAGGAATTCCCGCGGCGGCGATTGATTTACGGGGCCTTATTCCTCCTCTTACTGATCTTTCCTTTCAAAGCAGGGCCCTATTGGACTGATGTGGCCACTTTTTTCGGGATTTATGTGCTCTTGGGCCTGAGCTTGAACATCATCGTCGGCGAAGTCGGCCTGTTCAACATGGGCCATGCGGCGTTCTACGCCCTGGGGGCTTATACTACGGGCATCCTCAATACTGTCTGGGGGATCCCCACAGTTTGGCTGCTGCCAGTGAGCGGCATCCTCGCTGGCGGCTTCGGCTATCTTCTCACCAGGCCCATCATTCATTTACGGGGCGACTATCTGCTCATCGTCACCATCGGGCTGAACGAGATCTTGCGCATTACTCTGATCAACGATCCCTGGGGCTTGACGGGGGGCCCCAATGGAGTGCTGGGCATTAAGCGGATGCGGCTGGGGAGCCTGGTCATCAGCCGTCCCATCCACTTCTACTTCCTGGTCCTCATCATCACTACCCTAGTGGTGATGGCCCTGCTTCGCTTGCAGCGCTCCCGGATTGGCCGTGCTTGGAACTATATTCGGGAGGATGAAGTGGCCGCCGAGGCCATGGGGATTGATGTGCGCAGCATGAAGCTGTTGGCCTTCGTGCTGGGGGCGGGACTGGCGGGAATTGCCGGCTCTATCTACGCCACCAAGATGATGATCATCTCTCCGGAGAGCTTTACCTTTTGGGAATCGATAGTGTTGTTCACCATCGTGGTCCTAGGGGGCATGGGGTCCATCCCCGGCGTCATCGTCGGCAGCGCCGTCATGATGATTCTGCCGGAGCTGCTCCGGGACTTCATGCAATACAGGATGCTCTTCTTCGGGGCGGCCATGGTTGTGATGATGGTCTTTCGACCCCAGGGGCTCTGGCCCAGCAAGCGTTGGCAGCTGGAGATGGGACGGGAAACGGAGGAGTAAAAGGCATTGGAACAACCCCTCTTGCAAGTAATCGGCGTTCGCAAAGCATTTGGCGGACTCCTTGCGGTAAATGATGTTGATTTTTGGGTGCCCGAGGGCCAAATCGCGAGTCTCATTGGCCCTAACGGTGCGGGCAAGACGACGGTCTTCAACCTGATCACCGGGATCGAGACCCCCGATGCGGGGAAAATCCTGTTCGCCGGACGGGACATTACCGGGTGTCCGCCCCATGTAATCACCCGGGCGGGGATTGCCAGGACGTTTCAAACCTTGCGGCTGTTCCCCAATTTGACATGCCTGGAAAACGTCATGGCCGGTCAGCATGTCCGCACGAAAGCAGGATTGCTCAGTTCCATCCTTCATACCCGCCGGCAGCGGGAAGAGGAGCGGCAAATTTGCGATGCAGCCCGCCGCTGCCTTGACAAGGTGGGCCTTTGGCATCTCAGGGCGGAGCTGGCGAAGAACTTATCCTATGGGGATCAGCGCCTCCTGGAGATCGCCCGGGCTTTGGCCACCGAACCTAGTCTCCTCATCCTCGATGAGCCTGCTAGCGGGTTGAACAACGTGGAGACGGCCCGCCTCATGGAGCTCATCCGGGAGATTCGGGACGAAGGGATCACTATCTTGTTGATCGAACATGATATGGATGTGGTGATGGGGATTTCGGAGTGGATCACGGTGCTAGACAACGGCCGGAAGATAGGCCAAGGCACCCCGGAAGACATCCAGCAGAATGAAGAAGTAATAGTCGCCTACCTAGGCAAGGAAGAGGAAGATTTCAGTTGGAACTCCTGCAATTAGACGGAATATGTGTGTCTTACGGCCAGATTGAGGTCCTGCGGAATGTCTCCCTGGACGTGCGCGAGGGAGAGATTGTCGCCCTCCTTGGAGCCAACGGTGCAGGGAAGACGACTACCTTAAGGGCCATTTCCGGTCTGGTTAAGCCTCGCCAAGGTGATATCCTATTCGCCGGCTCATCCCTCCTTGACCTGCCGGCCCATCGCATCGTCGGCCAGGGGATAGCCCAATGCCCCGAGGGGCGCAAGGTGTTTCCCACCTTGACGGTGGAAGAAAACCTCCGGCTAGGGGCTTATCTCCACCGCAAAGATCAGGAATGGGTCCAGGAAGGTCAGGAAAAGGTCTGGGAACTGTTTCCCCGTCTCCATGAAAGACGTTTTCAGCTGGCAGGGACCCTGTCGGGAGGGGAGCAGCAGATGCTCGCCATCGGCCGCGCCCTCATGGCCAGGCCCCGCCTTCTCCTCCTGGATGAACCCTCCTTAGGGCTTGCCCCCCTCCTTGTCCAGGAGATCTTCCGCACTATCAAGGCGATTAATGCCCAGGGCGTAGCCATTCTCCTCGTTGAGCAAAACGCCCGTCTTGCCCTCAAGATAGCCCATCGGGCCTACGTATTGGCCACGGGCCGTGTGGTCGCAACGGGGGATGCAGCCGACCTGGCAAGTGATGAGAAGCTGCGGAGGGCCTATCTGGGCGCCGCTCCTTCCTGAAGCAAGCCATCCTTTGCCGCGGGCCGACGGTCCGCGGTTTTTTTGTGTGCCCAGCATGTCTGCTGAGCCGATGGGTTGAAAGAAGCCCTGTCGCCTAACTAGCGGGAAGACAATCCGTAGGCAAGGGCGTCACTGGCAACGGTGGGGTCTGAAGGAAGCCGAAGGAAGAACATGGAACGTAGCGCAAGCGAACCGATGTTGGCCCTTTAGGC
>JAAYLV010000100.1 GCA_012521755.1 Bacillota bacterium
TGGCAACGACGGGCCTTGGACTAAATGAGGAGCATAATTGATAGAGCATGCCGCGATGATTGTCCCCACTGAATAGGGGAAATAGATCTAGAATAGTCAGATCTATGTAATCGCTGTATGTATTCGCTTTTTCCTGAGCAAACTCCTGCTTTGGACTAAGAGGCATGCAAGACGTGTCTAAAGTGGGCACCCGGCGATTCTGTCTACAATGGAGCGAGTAAGCGGGCAGTGGGAGACGTTGAAAAGCAAGGAGGAACGATAGGTTCGTTCCCCCTTGCGTAAGACTATTGCCTAGTTTCCAAGTCAGCCTAGTTAGTCCTGGCCAATCGCTCGCCAAGAAGCAGCCCCAGGGTTATCGGCGGTGTATTGCCCATGCCGCCGGCCAGGACGTTTCCGGCCAACTGGCCCATCCCGACAACTTCGCCGAGGGCGTAGAGGCCGGGGATGATCTTGCCCGAGACATGGACTACCTCCAGGTCGGCCGTCACCTTCAAGCCGCCATGGGTAAGATAAATCATCGGCTTGGTTTCGACGGCGTAGAAAGGTGGCCGCTCGAGCTTGCAGACAAGCTGAGACCGCCCGAAGTCTAAGTCGCGGCCTTCTTCGACGAAGCCATTGTATCTATCGATGGTGGCCTGCAAAACCTCCGGGTTCATGCCGAGTTTGACAGCCAGCTCTGCGATGGAATCGGCCTTGAAGAAGTTCTGCTCCTTGGCCGCTTCGGCGTCGAATTCATCCCAAGTCCAGTTGGCGATGATGGGCTTGTTGGCGTCCATCACATTGCCGTCGAGGATGATATAAGTGACAATGTCCGGCTGGCGAAGGACGGCCTTTTCTTTCTCATCGGGACTTAAGGTGTCCTCGTTGACGAAGCGCTGGCCCAGTTTGTTGACCCAGATGTACCCGGCGGTCGCCGGCGCCAGCTGCAGTCGTACAGGCAGGGGCCAACCGGGATTGTTCGGGTCCTCTATTCCCCCCGGCATGGGGATGAAGAGATCCATGTGGGAGACATCGGCACCGATAGCCGTTGCCATCTGCAAACCATCCCCTGTGGCGAAGGCTGGGGTGTAGCTCAGGGCGTTCCTTCCCTTGCTTCCATGGTAGTGGGCCAAAAGCTCCCGATTTGACCCAAATCCACCGGTTGCCAAAACAACGTGCTTTGCCCTAAACTCAAGTGGTTGACCATCTTTGCCTACGGCCCGAACGCCGATCACTGCCCCTTGATCATTTTGAACCAGTTCGGTGGCCCGGGTCTCGAGGCGAACCTCCACATCGCCCCGGGCAACACATTTGTTCAGCTCGGCGATGAGGACCTTGGCCACTGCGGCCCCGCTGCCGATGGGCTGATAGGACCGGGCGACAGAATAAAGTTCATGATGGTCCATATACACCGGGCGGTTCTTGTCGAACTTGAGGCCAAGGTCGGCCAGCCAATCGATGGTCCAGCCGGCGTTTTCCGTTTGGAGTTTGAGGAGCCTAGGATTTGAGCGATAGCCGCCTAAACGCATGACATCTGCATAGTGCTGCTCGGGCGAGTCCTTGAATCCCGCGGCCAGCTGCAGCTTGGAGTTGGCAGCGCTCATTTGTCCTCCAGCGACGAGCAATGTTCCGCCCAAGTAAGGCATTTTCTCCAGGAGGAGCACCTTGGCGCCGCCGTTAGCCGCGGCTATGGCTGTGGGGATGCCGCCGTTGCCGCCTCCGACGACGATGATGTCCCAGTCCGCTGGACTTGCTCCGAACGCGGCCGTTGCTAAAGCTAAGGCCATGAATACACCCAGGATGCATCTGAAGGTTCGCAATAGAGATCCCTCCTATCTGATTAGTGATTCGTTGCACGAATTCGCTGGGTGAGGTGCCTATTCCTGCTGGGGCAGGGGGAAATATATCAACGAAAATGGGCAGGAACATGGAGCGCAGTAGAGAACTATGTCATGGATATGACGCCCGCTCCAAACAACTGACTTAGTAGGTGAGGGCATTTGTTGCAGAAACTCCGCAAAGGGGATAAGATCATCATTGGTCTTGTCCTAGTCTTAGGTGTAATCGCTCTGGCGGCAGTCAAGATAGGGTTTAACCGTCCTTATCAAGGCAAGTATGTTGTCATTACAAATCTAGCTGACGGCAGTGTGCGCAAGCTTCCTTTGGAGGCTGAAGCACAAAGTGTTGAGGTGAAAGGCGTCTTGGGCCACTCCAAAGTCGAAGTCGAAGACGGCATGGCCAGGATCGCCCGCTCTCCCTGTCCGGATCAAATATGTGTGCACGTCTTTGGCTGGATTTCACGGGATGGAGAGATCAGTGTCTGCCTGCCTAATGGGGTGATGTTGCAAATCGAAGATCCTGCTGATGACTAACGTCGCGGTGGTGGGGATAGCAGCAGACAGCAGAATAAGGGAGGAAATGTTCGTGCGGAAACCCCTGTTTGCCTTCTTACTCGTAGTTGTCGTGGCATTCGGAGTCTGGGCTTACATGGACGTACAATCGGTTCCTACCGGAGCACTCTATCGTGATGGCGTCTATACTGGGACTGGCAAGGGACTCTTTGGGCCGGTGCAGGTGGAAGTGGCCGTTGCCAAAGGAAACATCGCTTCGGTGAAGGTTCTTGAGCATCAGGAGACCCCTGGAATTGCCGATGCGGCGATTGACGCGGTGCCGTCGGCTATCGTCGCCAAAGGCTCCCTCGATGTGGACTTGGTCAGCGGCGCAACCTTCACCAGCAAAGCAATTGTTGATGCGGCAAGGGATGCCTTGAGCAAGGCTAAGAATTACCGGGACGGCACCTACATTGGCGAAGCTAGAGGCCATAATGCCCCCTTGAAGGTCGAGGTCACCGTCGCCGGCGGCAAGATCGCCGAGGTCAAGGTGACGGAGCACCAGGAGACGCCCATGCTCTCCGACGGAGCCATTAAAGGGATACCTGAGGCGATCGTCGCGGGCGGCTCACTGGATGTGGAGCTGGTCAGCGGTGCAACGGTAAGCTCCAAAGGGGTAATCGAGGCGGTCAAGAATGCCCTCGTGAAAGCCCAGCTTTACCGGGATGGCGCCTACATTGGCGAAGCCAAAGGCCACAACGCTCCCTTGAAAGTCCAAGTCACCGTTGCCGGCGGCAAGATCGCCGCGATCGAGGTGACAGAACATCAGGAGACGCCCCTGCTCTCCGATGGGGCCATTAAAGGCATACCCGAAGCTATCGTCGCTAGCGGCTCCCTCGATGTGGACCTGGTCAGCGGTGCGACGGTAAGCTCCAAAGGGGTAATCGCCGCAGTTGCGGATGCCCTGCGGAAGGCTGAATAGAAGCAGCCAACAGTCAAGATCGGCCCGGCCCGGGCCGGTCTTTTTTTCACCGAGGAGGGACAAGGATGGAGACCTACCTGCGGGTGCCGATGGAGGAGCTGAAAAGCTTTGGCACTGACTGTCTGATGCGAGCGGGGATCCCGGCCGATGAGGCGGAGATCATCAGCGACAACCTAGTGATGGCCGATGCCCGGGGCATCTACTCCCATGGGATGATGCGCCTTGGAATCTACATCGACCGGGTGCGAAAGGGCGGCACGGCGGCGGAGACGAGGATCAATGTCCTGCGCTCGAGGGGGGCCACAGCCCTCATCGACGGCGGCAACGGCTCGGGACATGTGGTCAGCGTCCGGGCGATGGAGATGGCCATCGACAAGGCCAGACTCCACGGAATCGGTGCGGTGGGGGTTAGAGGCAGCAACCATAATGGAGCCGAGGCCTACTTTGCTATGCAAGCCCTCAAGCACGATATGATTGGCTTTTGCGTGACTGTCGGTGCAGCGAACATCATGGCCCCCTGGGGCGGGGCAGCCCCCCTGCTGGGCAACAATCCCTTTGCCATCGCTATCCCCGCGGGGGAGGAGCTGCCCATCGTCCTCGACATGGCCTGCAGCGTAGCGGCTCGCGGTTGGATCGTCCTTGCCCGCAAGAACAAGGAGCCAATCCCGCCGGGATGGGCGCTGAGCAAGGAAGGGGAGCCGACGACGGACCCGACGGAAGCTTATGAAGGCACAGTCCTCCCCTTCGGGGGCTACAAAGGGTTTGGACTGGCTTTGCTGGGAGCTGTCTTGGGCGGGGTCCTCACCGGCGCCGCGGTCGGCAGCGAAGTGACGGATTTCTATGAAGACCTGGTGGAGGAGCAAAACGTTGGCCATTTCTTCGCCGCGCTCAAGATAGATCATTTCCTGCCCATCGACCAATTCAAGGCAAGAATGGACAACTTCATCAGAGAGCTAAAGGGCGTCAAGCTGGCCAAAGGCTTCGAACGGATCTACATGCCCGGGGAGCGAGAATTCCTCATCCTGGAGGAAAGCCGCACCCTAGGGATCAAGGTGAGCTCAGGGGTGGCCAGGGAGCTGGTGCGGCTTGGGCAGGAGCTGGGCGTGACTCCTCCTGCTCCCATAGCTTGAGGGCCGGGCTTACGCCTTGACGGGGCCCTTGGCCCCAGCTAGACTTAAAAGGGAGACACCAGGCAAATAAGGAAGGGAATGGATAAATTGGATGCGTTTTCCATTGGCATGATTGGCCTGGCAATTGGCGTCCTGGGCACTGGTGCGGGAGGGGTCGTCACCGCGGTCATGGGGAGGCCCAGCGATGGGGTGCTCAGCACAGTCCTTGGTTTTGCCGGCGGCATCATGTTGTCCATCGTCTTCGTTGAGCTCATCCCCGAAGCCTTCGCCGCCGGGGGCATCGGACCAAGTGTGGTGGGAATATTCCTCGGCACCCTCATCATCATGGCCCTCGATCTGATCCTTCCCCATACCCATCTCTACTCCGAATCAGAGGAAGGCTCCCGGTACGTGAAGACCGGCTTGGTGCTGGGCCTGGGCATTGCTCTGCACAACCTGCCAGAAGGTCTAGCCATCGGATCGGGGTATGCCGTTGGGGTGGAGACCGGGGTGGGATTGGCCATTGCCATAGCTCTCCACGACATGCCGGAGGGGATGGCCATGGCTACCCCCATGATGATCGGCGGGGTAGATCCCAAGAAAATCATTCTCTGGACGGCGCTGGCAGGGGTTCCGACGGGAATTGGCGCCTGGATTGGGGCCCTCGTGGGCGGTCTTTCGCCTACGATCCTGGCCCTTTCTCTCGGCTTTGCCGCGGGGGCGATGCTGTACATCGTCTTCGATGAGATGATCCCCGATGCCCAGCAGCTAGCCAAAGGGCACAGCGGCACCTTCGGCGGAGTTGCCGGCGTCCTGGCCGGCATACTGATGGCCCTCATCTAAAGGCCCAGGACCAACCCTTCACTGCGGGGGTCGGATCCCCCGAGGAGGAGTCCATCCTCCACCTGGATGAGCTGGACAGCGCCTCCCCCTTGGGCCGTCCAGCGGACTTGATGGCCACGTCTCATGAGCGAGTCCCCCGTCTCTCGGCTAAAGCCCTCCTCTAGGAAGAGAACCGGGGGCTTTTTTAGATCGGCGGGATCGGTCCCCGGGAAGACTTGACAGCGGGGAGCCCCTGCCGCCTGCCGGGGATTGTAGTTGTGGTCGATGAGGCAGCTCAAGACCTGCAGGTTCCATTGGACCTGACCATCTCCCCCCGGCGTATTGCCCAAAAGCCACAGCTTGTCTTCCTTCGTGACGATGTAGGTGTTCAAGGTATGCATGGGCCTTTTCCCGGGGGCGATGCAGTTTGGATGGCCCTCCGCGAGGGTAAAGCTCCTCCCAGCCCGGTTGTTGAGCAGGATCCCTGTACCGGGGATGATCATGCCGCTCCCGAAGGGGATGGAGTTGCTGTGGATGAAAGAGACGCCCCGGCCCTCGCCATCGACGATGACGAAGGAAGTAGTATCTCCCGCGGCATGTGGTCCGCTATAGAAGGAGGCCCGGTTGAGATCGATCGCCTCCGCGAGGCTTTGGACATACTGGGCTGCGAGCAGTCTACCTAGGGGAACGTCAACGAAGCGCGGATCCCCAAGGAGCCCATTCCGATCCCTAAAGGCGATCTTGAGGGATTCGGCAACAAGGTGGAGCTTGTCTGGATCGTCGAAGCCCAGGGACGACAAGGGGAAATTATCCAGGATGCCCAGTGCCTCGAGCATGATCACTCCCTGGGACGGGGGACGGTTTTGGTAGATCCGATAACCTCGATAGGTGATGGATATGGGCTCATAAAACTCGCTTGCATGGGCGGCCAGCTCCTCGCCGGTAAAAAGGCCCTCTTCCTTCGCGGAGAGCGCAAGGAGCTTCTCCGCAATTCTCCCCCGATAGAAAGGGTCGCTGCCATCCCGGGCCAAGGTTCTTAGCGTTGCGGCAAGATCCGGCTGACGCAGGATTTCACCCGGCCGCAGGGGCCTTCCCCCCGGCAGGAACAGGGCTGCGGCCTCGGGAAACTTCTCCAGCTTTGCCCGCTGGTTAATGATCGAGTTGTAGAGCCGATGGGAAACGGGAAAGCCCCTTTCAGCGAAAAAGATGGCTTTTTCTAAGAGCTTTTCCCAAGGCAGGGAACCGTAGCGGGCGTGGGCGGCAACCAGTCCAGCAACAGCTCCAGGGACGGAAGCGGAAAGGAGGCCGTCTAAAGGCATCTGCCGCAGACCGAGGCTGGCGAAGAAATTGGCTTCAGCTTTCCCCGGGGCCTCCCCGCAGCCGTTTAGGGCCCAAAGCTTCCCGTCTTGATAGCCGATGATGAACAAATCGCCCCCCGGCCCGCACATGTCCGGCATGACGACCCAGCTGATGGCCGCGGCGGCCACCGCGGCATCCATTGCATTGCCGCCCGCCTCCAGGACCGCGAGCCCTCCCTGGACCGCCAAGGGGTGCTCTGCGGCGATCATGTAATTCCGAGCCATTTGGGGCTTGGCCCTTTGCCAGTGGAAAAAGCTCATCGGGCCCCTCCTCAAGCCTCCTCCCAGGCTTCCCGCAGCCACTTGCAGGCTTTGGCCACCGCTCCGGGACCGGTGCGGCTGTACTCCTCAATGCACAGCCAGCCATCGAAGCTCAGTTCCTTGAGGCGGCGGAAGATCGCCTCCATGGGGACTGCACCGGTGCCGATGAGGACCGGGTCGAACTGGCCTGGTTCCCTAAGATCATTGACGTGGACGGTCACGAGGCGAGGTGCGACCTTCTCCAAGAGCGCCAACGGGTCCTCATTGTTGAAGACGGGGTTGGCCGTGTCGAAGTTCACGCCTATGCCCTCGCCGCAGCCCTCGAGGATAGCTAGATAGATGTCGTGGGGCCGGGAAAAGTCTTCATACTCCCAGAATGCGCTCTTGTAATGGTTCTCATAGGCGAGGGTCACGCCCAAATCGATCGCGACTTGGGCCACTTCATTCATTCCTGCCACCGCCAGGTCGATGCCCTGCTGGCGGCTCAACTCGGGATGGTCCTGGCCGGCCGTCGTCCGCACATAAGGGCAGCCGAGGGCGGCAGCCATCTTGACCCACTTGATGGCCTGCTCGATTTCTTGGCGGCGCTTAGCGGGATCGGGATGGGTGAAGTCTTGATGGCCGACGACCATCACCCCTTGCAGGCCGGCATCTTCTAACTGCCGGCGAATCTCCCCCAGGGCCTTCGGGTCCTCCGGCAGGAAAGAAACGCTAAAGTCTACACCATCCAAACCTGCCTCAGCACCGAGCTTGATCCATTCAGCATTAGTCAGGTTGCCGCTGCGAAAATCAGGATACAAGGACACAGGAATACAGCTGATCGGCATCGTTTGCCCTCCTAGTGAGCTCATTGCCCCCGGCAGGGGGACAAAGATAAATTCTCCTCGGAGGAAGAGGTTTCCTGTTGCCCCGCGCTAAACCGACCGAAGGGCCAGGGTGACCTGGCCCTCGGGACTAGCCTTGTCTGGGCTTGTATTCCCTGCATTCCTGTTGACGGGCTTTACGCTTCTTTTTCTTTTCACCGATGGTGCCCACTTCCATTTGGGCCTCTGCACCCACCAGACATTGCTCGCCATCCCAGTTGGCGCAATCGGGCAGGTTGCATTTCGGTTTCTTGGCCATAGGCTCACCTCCAGTCTTTAGACTGCCCACTTAGGATTCTGTTACTCGCCGCTATGCCCATGGGTGTATTTTCCCCCTTCCAACAGGACCGCAAAGGAGAAGCGGCGAAGGAGCACAAGACTATGGTGAGGGAAGGGCGCTGCCGATAATTGACTTGAGGGGTGCATGCCGTGAAGAGTATTGAACTAAGCTGTTGCGGGCGTGTGGCTATCGAGGAATGTGCTGGAGTGAAGCCGGGGGAGCGGGTGCTGGTAATCACCGACACCTTAAGGGACCAAAGCATCACCCGGGCCCGAGGCGATGTCGATCCTCTTCGCAGCCCGTCCTGGGGAACCGCCAGAGGCCGTTTTGGCGGCTGCCGCCAATGTGGATGTGGTTTTTCTCCACACCACTTTTTCCCTGAGCCACTCCGACCTTCGGGTTAAGGCTCAACGGGCGGGAGCCCGGGTCATTTCCATGCCTGGGGTCAGCGAAGATTGCTTTCTCCGGACATTGTCGGTAGATATCCGCAAGGTTGCGGACCTGGCCAACCGGGTGGCCGACAGAGTTGCCGCGGCTAAAAAGATGCGCATGACGACCCCTGGCGGCACCGATATCACCATGGCTTTGGGGCACCCGGTGACTGTAGGGGATGGACTGTGCCTGGAGCCTGGAGAGCTTGATTTCTTCCCCCCCGGCCTTGTTCTCCACGTTCCCCGGGAAGGGAGCGTCCAGGGCCGGGCGGTGGTCGACGGCTCCATCACCCGCATTGGCCGGCTGGCCAATCCCGTGACCATGTTATTCCAGGACGGCCGCCTCGTGGGCATCGAAGGGGGACCGGAAGCTTATCGGCTGCAGGAGCTCCTCGCCGGCTTTCAGGATGACTCGGTGTACATGTTCGCGGCTTGGGGGATGGGCACCAACCCCGGGGCCGCCCTCCTAGGGGAAGAGCCAAGCTTTGAAGGCGAACGGATCTATGGCTGGGGTCATGTGAGTACGGGGAGCAACGCCTCCTTCCCGGGAGGAACGGTCAAAGCCCCTATCGATCTAGATGGCATCATCGCCAACCCGACAGTCTATCTCGATGGGGAAGTCATCCTCAGCCAAGGTGAGTTTCGCATCTAGTAAAGAGATTGGAGTACAGACGTTGCCCCATGGCCGATTTCCCATGGACAAGAGGACTTGATGCGGATGTCATCGAATTGGGAAGGGTAGCGTAATCCTGACAAGGATTTGGATCTTATTGCCTGCTTGCCAGGGGAAAAGGGGGTCTAGGCAGGTTGACGAAAGAAGAACTTGTCTTACTGCATAAGACGATGCTGCAGATCCGTCATTTTGAACACGAGGTGGCCAAGGCCTTCTTGGCCGGGCGAATCCCAGGATTCCTCCATTCCTCCGTCGGCCAGGAAGCAGTTGCCGTTGGGGTGTGCTCTGCCTTGCGGGAGGATGACTATGTGGTCAGCACCCACCGGGGCCACGGGCACGTTTTGGCCAAGGGAGCTGACCTTAAGGCCATGATGGCGGAAATCTACGGCAAGGTCACCGGCTGCTGCAAGGGCAAGGGCGGTTCGATGCATATCGCGGATTTCGACCGGGGCATCGTTGGCGCCAATGGTATCGTTGGCGGCGGCATCCCCATCGCCAACGGCGTGGCTTTGGCCGCGAAAAAGCGGAAGAACGGTCAGGTGGTAGCCTGCTTCTTTGGGGATGGTGCGAGCAACCAAGGCACTTTCCATGAGGCATTGAACCTGGCCTCCATTTGGGATCTGCCCGTGGTTTTCGTCGCGGAGAACAATATGTATGGCATGGGCACCAGTCAGCGCCGCCATCAAAAGGTGGAAAACATCGCGGACCGGGCCGCCGCTTACAAGATCCCGGGCGCCGTCGTCGACGGCAACGATGTCCTGGCGGTGCGGGAGGCAACTTTGGCCGCCTGCGACCGGGCGCGGCGGGGCGAAGGTCCGACCCTCCTTGAGTGCAAGACTTATCGCCACTACGGCCATTTCGTCGGCGATCCGGGGCTCTACCGGGAGCCGGGTGAGCTGGAGGCTTGGATGGAGAGGGATCCCCTCATTCTTTTCCGCCGCTACTTGGAGAAACAGGGGG
The DNA here is from genome assembly GCA_012521755.1 of Bacillota bacterium. Taxonomy (GTDB): domain Bacteria; phylum Bacillota; class Limnochordia; order JAAZLZ01; family JAAZLZ01; genus JAAZLZ01. Next base: position 10,049 of record JAAYLV010000100.1, read on the forward strand.
TTCCAGCCGCGGCTCTCGATGAGCTGGAGGCCCAGGTTATCGAAGAGGTGCGGGAAGCGGTGGATTTCGCCCATAGAAGCGATGAGCCTGCAGAGGAGACGGCCCTGGAGGACGTCTACGCGCCGACGGAGGCTGGAAGGAGGGCGATTTGGTGATGAGGGAGATAACTTGTCGCGAAGCGGTGCGGGAGGCCTTGCGGGAAGAGCTGCAGCGGGATGAGGATGTCTTCCTGATCGGAGAAGACATCGGCTTTTACGGGGGAACGAACAAGGTGACCGAGGGGCTTTGGCAGGAGTTCGGCCCCGAGCGGATTATGGATACGCCGATTTCCGAAGCGGCCATCATCGGCGCGGCTTTGGGCGCGGCCGCCGTTGGCATGCGGCCTGTGGCGGAGATCATGTTCGTCGATTTCATCGGTGTGTGCATGGACCAGATCGCCAACCAGGCGGCCAAGCTCAGGTACATGACGGGGGGCAAAGTGACTCTGCCCCTGACAATCCGCACGCCGGGCGGCGCGGGCCGCTCCGCGGCGGCGCAGCACTCCCAGAGCCTGGAGGCCTGGCTCATCCACACTCCGGGACTCTTGGTCGTCATGCCTTCAACTCCCTACGACACCAAGGGCCTGTTGAAGGCCGCCATCCGGGAAGACAATCCCGTCGTTTTCATCGAAAACAAGATGCTCTACAACACGAAAGGGCCCGTCCCCGAGGGGGAGTATGTCATCCCCCTAGGCAAAGCGGACATCAAGCGGGAGGGCCGGGATGTGACGGTGGTGGCCACCTCCCGGATGGTCTATTTTGCCCTGGAGGCCGCGGCGCAACTGGCGGCGGAAGGCATCGAGTGTGAGATCGTCGATCCGCGCACCCTGGTTCCCTTGGATAAGGAAGCGATCCTGGAGTCGGTGGCGAAAACGGGCCGGCTCGTGGTGGTCCATGAGGCCCCCGAGCGGGGCGGCTTTGGGGCTGAAGTTGCGGCCATCGTGGTCAACGAAGCCTTTGACTACTTGGATGCTCCCATTCAGCGGGTTTGCTCCAAGAACACCCCGATGCCCTTCAGTCCGCGCCTTGAGCGTTTCATCACTCCCCAGGTGGAGGACATCATCGCCGCGGTGCGGACGGTCATGGGTTAGAAGCCCTAGACTCCAGGGGTCGAAAGTAGTGCCGGTGGATAGCCACCGACCTGACCGACGCATACTATATTTACTAGTGTGGAAGGCGCATGCGACAACCGGAGCTCTCCCGACGGTTTGCCGCCCTGATCGTCGAAAAGTCCGGAGACTGCTGATTTTTCGGCTGGATAGGGGTATACTGGCAGCAGGGAGTGCCGGTTTCAGATAACCTTGGCATGGGGCTTAGGGAAACCGGGGGGAAGCCTCCGGTTTCTTTTGTCGAGGGGCAGGAGAAAAAGGGCCGGTGTGGAATATGTGGTACTTGGTGCAATCTTTGCCTTTTACAGCTGCCGCCTGGAAATGTTGGCGTCCTATCGAGGGAGGCGATTTTCCCGGTTCCTTTACATTAGCAGTCTTTGGCGGCATGTCCGGCCGGAGAATCCCTGCAAGAGGGAAGGGCCTTCGTGGGCAGGGCTGGGGCCGCCCTTTGGGTGATTAGGTGACAGGTCCTATGGTGTGGTCAACTTATTTGGACTGGGAGGTTGGAGCATGCAAGTTGGACATTGGAGCGTATTGGTCGGTGTAATAGGGTTGGCCTTTGCCTTGATCACGTACCGGCGGGTGCTGAGCGAACCCACGGGGACCCCTGAGATGCAAGAAATCGCCGCGGCGATTCACGAAGGGGCCATGGCTTTCCTCAACAGGGAGTATCGGACTTTGGTTGTTTTTGCCTTGGCCTTGGCCGTGATCATGGCCGTCGCCATCAACTTGCCAACGGCCCTGGCTTTTCTCCTGGGCGGGTCTTTTTCCATGCTGGCGGGTTACGTGGGGATGAACGCAGCTACCCATGGCAATGTCCGCACCACCCAGGCCGCCACGAAAGGGCAGGCCGCTGCTTTGAATGTAGCTTTCAGCGGCGGCGCGGTGATGGGCATGGCCGTGGCCAGTCTCGGCGTTCTTGGTCTGGGCATTTTGTATACCCTCATCCCTGACCCCGGGCTGAAGAGCGGGGTCATCAACGGCTTTTCCATGGGCGCAAGCCTCATCGCCCTCTTTGCCCGTGTGGGCGGTGGAATTTATACCAAGTCGGCCGACGTGGGAGCGGACCTGGTGGGGAAGGTGGAGGCGGGCATTCCCGAAGACGACCCCCGCAACCCGGCAGTGATCGCCGACAATGTGGGGGACTGCGTCGGTGACACGGCGGGGATGGGCGCTGACCTGTTCGAGTCTTATGTTGGTTCGGTGACGGCAGCCATCGCCCTTGGCGTGACGATGGCCAATCCCGGCCCCCGGATGGCTTTGCCCCTGGCTCTAGTTGCCGTAGGCACCGTCGCCTCCATGATCGGCGCCATGTTCGTGCGGACTTTCCAACACATTGAGCCCCAGCAGGCACTGCGGAATGCAACCCATGTGAGCAACCTGAGCTTGATCGTGGGTTCCTTCTTCTTAGTGCGAGGACTGATCGGTGATTTATCCTTGTTCTGGGTCATCGCGGCCGGCTCCCTCGCGGGGGCATTGATCGGCACCATCACCGAGTACTACACCTCCGGCACCCCCGTCGTGGATCTGGCCAAATCCAGCCAGACAGGCGCGGCTACCACCATCATCAATGGTCTGGCCATAGGTATGATGAGCACTGCCGCCCCGATGGTGATCATCAGCATCGCCGTCCTGCTCTCCTATCGCCTAGGCGGCATCTACGGCATCGCCCTGTCCGCGGTGGGCATGTTGTCCACCATCGGCATGACCATGTCCGTCGATGCTTACGGCCCCATCGCGGACAACGCCGGCGGCATTGCCGAGATGGCTGGTCTTGGGGAGCGGGTCCGGACGATTACTGATAAACTAGATGCCCTGGGCAACACCACCGCGGCCATCGGCAAAGGCTTTGCCGTGGGTTCCGCGGCCTTGACCGCGTTGGGTCTGTTCAATGCCTACATCCACACGGTGGGCCTGACCAGCATCGATATCTCCCAGGCAGATGTGGTTGTTGGCGTCCTCTTGGGAGGAGCTTTGCCCTTCGTCTTTGCCGCGATCACTATGCGGGCCGTGGGCAGGGCGGCTTTCCAGATGGTGGAAGAAGTAAGGCGGCAATTCCGGGAGATCAAGGGCCTGATGGAAGGGACGGCCAAACCCGACTCGGCCAGGTGTGTCGACATCAGCGCGGCGGCCGCCTTGAAGGAAATGATCGTTCCCGGCCTCTTGGCGGTTATTGCTCCCATCGCCACTGGTCTTTTCTTGGGGCCTGAGGCCCTCGGCGGCCTCCTTGCCGGCGCCCTGGTCACCGGTGTCCTCCTGGCGATTATGATGACCACCGGCGGGGCGGCCTGGGATAATGCCAAGAAGCACATCGAAGCTGGCCACCTTGGCGGCAAAGGCACACCCACCCACGCGGCGGCCGTTGTCGGCGATACCGTCGGCGACCCCTTCAAAGATACGGCCGGCCCTTCGATGAACATCCTCATCAAACTGATGTCCATCGTCGCGTTAGTATTCGGTCCCTTGTTCGTTTAAGAATTGGAGGCCGCCTGCGGGCGGCCTTGTCCTTGCTCGGGGGGCGGTTCTGGGTTCTTCGCGGGGAGCTCGCTCATCGCTTCTTGGTTAATCCGGATGAAGGTGCTTTGGTCGGGAAGGGGCAGCTCTAGGGAGAAGGTGGTGCCGCGCCCTTTCCGACTTTTCATCCGCAGCTTCCCTTGATGGACTTCCTCGATGATCTGCCTGGTGATGGCGAGGCCAAGGCCTGTGCCCGTCTCCTTGGTCGTGAAAAAGGGTTCAAAGGCGCGCCTTAAGATGTGAGGACTCATCCCGCAGCCTGTGTCCTTGGTAATGATGGTCACGCTTTTTCGACGGGGGATCAGACTGATCTGCAAATCTCCCCCCGCGGGCATTGCCTGCACCGCGTTCTGAATTACGTTCAGCAAAGCTTGTCTGAGCAATTGAGGGTAGATGGGAACCAAAGGCACCTCCCTGGGAAAGGAGCAGCTGACGTTGATGCCGGCCATCTCAATTTTGGCCCGGAAAAGGTCCACCAGGTCTTTGAGCAGGTTGGTCAGGTCCTCTTCCACTTTGACCAAATCGGGCTTGTGCCTGGCCAAGGTGAAGTTGATTAGGGAGCTTAGCTGATCGATTTCGGCGATGATCCGGGCATACAGCTCCTTATTCTTCGGGGTGGTTTCCAGCATGCTTTGTCCGAATTGGGCTATGGCCCGCAGGGCGGTCAGGACGTTTTTCGTCTCGTGGCCCATCTCCCGCAGCTCCCGGGACTCGGTCCCTTGGTAGAGTTTATACAAGGGCGCAGCTTCGTCCTCCGGAAGATCGAGGACCAGCACTTTATAGAAAACCAAGTGGGCGAGGAAGGACAGCCAACACTCAAGGATGCTCAATGGGCCCAAGCGAGCGAAGGTCAGCTGGGATGCGGCCAGCAAAACAGCTCCGATGAACAACTGGTCTCGCTCATAGCGGAAAAAATCAACCCCCAGATGGACGAGGGCGGGGATGAGGAGGAGAAGATGGCAATGGTTTAGGGATGGACGTTGACAAAGAAACAGCCCGGCGGTCAGCAAGAACCCAAGGCCCATGGCCCTAGCCCGGTCTTCCGGTCGGTAGGGCTTCGTCATCTCCGGCAGTGAAGCGGCCAGCAAAAAACCAGCCTGGACCCAGTAGACGACCTTGCCGTATCCCAACGGTCGGAGGAAGCCGTAGTAGCTGGCAAAGCGGGCCATGCGGAGGATCCCGCCCAGCAAGAACCCAAGGCCCAAGATCATATGGCGCCTGCTTTGATTGTGATAATTCTTGTACCAGGTGACAGATAAGATGGAAAAGGATATGGCGATGCTGAGGAGCTCATTGGCCAGGTTGCAGGCGGGCATTCCCTCGATGGAAACAGACAAGCTTCCATGACTGAGGTGAAGGTAAAGGGGGAGGCTGATGGCTGGCAGCAACGACGGAATTAGTCTCCTCAAGCCCGTCAAGGGCCTGCCGACTTCCCTGATCTTGCTGGGTCCATCCATGGTGCATCCCCCCCGGCGGGGTTCTCTGGGTAAACATAAGTAAAGCGTTATTCACAGTTTGCGCTAGTTTGTATTATACCATAAAATCCAGCAGATGGCATTTAAATTGTCCGTCGATAGTTGACGGGGCGGGTCCGAGGGCGTAAAGTAAGGGCAGGATGGGGGTCTTCCCCACCTGAAAGGTGCTCACCATCCCTTCTAGGGGGTTGAAGAGGAATGATGGCGGAGAAGTTCATCCTGCTCGAGGCAATCGCCGCACGGATCATGGCCCACTGCCTGGCTTCGGGGGAGGAAGTCTGCGGCTTCCTCGGGGCTCTGCCGGGGAGGGAGGCGGATCGGATCTACCCGATAGCCAATATAGCCCCGGAGCGGGAGAGGGACTACCTCATGGCTCCGGAAGAGCAACTAGCCGCCTTTCTGGCCATGGAGCGGGAGGGCCGGGAGCTTGCGGCTATTTATCACTCCCATCCCAAATCTCCCCCTTATCCCTCGCCGAAGGACATTGAACTTGCTTTTTATCCTGTCTGCTACCTGATCATATCACCAGATCCGCCGGTCATGCGGGGGTTTTACATCCACGAAGGACTAGTCAGGGAAGTTGATTTGATCCTGAGGAAGGAGGGTGAAGACCATCTATACCTATGAAGCAAAGCGGCAGGAACTCATCCGTCGCTTGCGCAAGATCGAAGGCCAGGTCAAGGGAATCGCCCGGATGATCGAGGAGGGCCAGTACTGTCTAGATATCCTGATCCAGGTTGCGGCTACCAGGGCCGCCTTGCATAAAGTGGGGATGATGGTCCTCGAAGGCCACGTCCACGGCTGTGTGACCAGGGCTGTGAGCGAAGGCGCGGGGGATGAAGTCATCGACGAGTTGATGAAGGTCATTGAGAAGTATACCAAGGGGTGAGGGAAAAATATTTTTCCCCAGGGAGGAGTTTCCTTCCCCGCAACGAATGAAATAGCAAAGGCGTTATGCTCGCCAAAGCATAATCCTTTCGGTCCCAAAAGAAGAACGCGCGCTGGGACCGGTGGCCTCTTGGCAACGGGCCACATTCACTATCCCCTGGTAGCCCCGGGAAGTCCTTTTCCCGGGGTCCTTCATTATCCCCCTATTGAGCGGACTTTTTCATCCCAAAGGCCTCTCTTACCATGGCTCCCCCGGGCCTTCCCTTGAGCCCTTTACCTAACGGGGCGATGGAGGCCAGGTTGAGCTCGGCAGGGATTTGGGTTTTCATACCTAATGGTATAATTGCCACTTTCAAGGGAGGAGATAGGATGGGCCTGCAACTTGTCCTCGGCCGCGCCGGCACCGGCAAGACGGAGCTTTGCTTGGACCAGATTGTCAAGTCCGTGGAACAAAGCCCTACCGGTCCCCCTTTGATTCTGCTCGTCCCCGAGCAGGCCACCTTTCAAATGGAAAGGGCCCTGTTGGAAGCCTTAAATCGACCTGCCGTCATCCGGGCCCAGGTCCTAAGCTTCCATCGCCTCGCCTGGCGCATCCTCCAGCAGTCGGGGGGAGCGGCAAGGCCTCCCTTGTCGGAGCTTGGGAAGAGAATGATCCTCTGGAAGCTCATCCAGGCCCATCGGGAGGAACTGGCCATTTTCGGCCGCTTAGGCCGCCATGGCGGCTTCATCGAAGGACTATCCCGGACCATCACTGAAATGCGCTCCTACCGCATCGATCCCCAGGGTCTCATCGGCCGGACGGAAAACGATGCCCTAAGCCGCAAGCTCCAGGACCTAGCTATGATCCTAGAGCGGTATGATGCCCATCTCCAGGACCGCTTCACCGACCCCGATGCGTACCTGACCGCCGCGGCAAGTCGCCTCCCGGGGGCGGGCCTTGAGGGGTGCCTGCTCTGGGTGGACGGCTTTGCCGGCTTTACCCCCCAGGAGTTGGAAATGCTCGGGAGGCTCTTCCTCATCGCCAAGGAGGCGACGGTCACCTTGTGCCTGGACAGCCGGGAGGTGGGGAAGGAAGACAGTCCCTTCCGGTCAACGGCCGAAACCTATATCCAACTGCTCCGCCTCGCCGCCGAACGCCAAGTGAAGATCCACCCACCCATCGAACTTGCCGGACAAAAGCGCCTGCGCGCGCCGGAGCTTGCCCACTTGGAAAGGGAATACCCCAAAAGGGCCGGCAGGACTTGGGATGGGCCTTGCCCGGGGGTAACCTTAGTCAGGGCTCCCCATCCAATGGGAGAGGTGGAAGGAGCAGCCCGGGAGATCCGGCGCCTAGTCTTAGATGAAGGCTTTCGCTTCCGGGAGATCGCGGTCATCCTCCGGGACATCGACCCTTACGCGCCCCTCATCCGGGCAGCTTTCCAAGACTATCAAATCCCTTACTTCCTCGACCAGCGGCGCGCCGTTGCCTGCCATCCATTGGTGGAGCTGGTGCGCTCCGCCGTCGAGCTAGTCCTGTCCAACTGGTCTTACGAGACCATCTTTCGGCTGCTGAAGACCGATCTATTCCCCCTTTCTCGGGAAGAGGCGGATCGGCTGGAAAACTACGCCCTCGCCTACGGTATTGCCGGATCCCAATGGATTCGGGGCCCCTGGACCTATGGCCCGCCTGGAGAGCTGGAAGAGATCAACGCCTTGCGGCAAAAGGTCGCTCACATCCTCCAGCCCTTTGCCCAACAGCTGAGCAAAGCCGAAAAGGCCGGCGAGATGACCGCCGCCCTTTACGAGCTCCTGGAGACCCTAGACGTCCCCCTCCAGCTGAAAGGATGGGCCGATGAGGACCGGGGCGGCGTCCATGACCAGATCTGGCAAGGGGTCATCGACCTTTTCGATCAATTAATCGAGGGTCTCGGAAATCAGGCCATGTCCATAAGAGATTACCTGGGAGTCCTGGAGACGGGCCTGGAAAGCCTCAAGGTGGGACTCATTCCCCCCGGCCTCGATCAAGTCCTGATCGGAGCCATCGACCGCTCCCGCCACCCGGAGATCAGGGCCGCCTTCATCCTCGGCGCCTACGAGGGAAGCTTCCCCGGGGTTCCCCGGGAGGATTTGATCTTCAACGACCGGGAGCGGGAGCAGCTGGCCGCCGCGGGGGTGGAGCTGGCCCCCGACAGTCGGCGCCTCCTCCTCTGGGAGGAGTACCTCGCCTACATCGCCCTCACCCGGCCTAGTGAGAGGCTTTGGATCAGCTACCCGATGACAAATGCCGAAGGGAAGCCTAACGTTCCTTCTACCTTGCTGACCAGGACCGCCAAGCTCCTCCCCGGGGCCCGGAAGAAAGAATTGGAGCCCTACTGGTCGGAGGACAACATCCGGCGGGCGGCAGGCGATCTAGTCCTGGGCCTTGCCCGGGGGGATGAGGAGGCCCAAAAGCAGCTGGACCAAGTCCTGGCCGACGAAGACCTGGCCCGCCGCGCCGGGCCCATCCTGGCTTCCTTGACTTATCGAGTGAAAGATGAGCTTTCCCCTGGGGTGGGGAAGAAGCTTTACGGAGACTCGCTAGACCTTAGCGTCTCCCGCCTGGAGGCCTTTGCCGCCTGTCCTTTCCAGCATTTCGCCGCCCATGGACTTAGGCTTCGCCCCCGGGAGGAATACGACCTTGACGTTCGCCATATCGGCTCTTTCCTCCACGAGGCCATGAAGCTCATCGGCGATCGCCTCATGGATCTTGGCCCCTCCTGGTATGAAGACCTGGACCAGGCAGTCGCGATTGTCGACGAAATCTGCCAGGAGCAAGGTCCCCGCCTGCTCCAGGGGATCCTCAGCAAAACCTCCCGCTACCGCTATTTGCACCAGACCCTAAAGAGGATCCTCCTCCGGGTGATGGAGGTCTTGGCCGAACATGCCCGCCGGGGAAGGTTCATCCCCGTAGGCTTAGAAGTAGATTTTGGCCCCCGGGGATCTCTTCCACCCCTGGATCTGGGCGGAGTGCGGCTGCGCGGCCGGATCGACCGGATCGATGCCGCCGCGGGGCCTGACGGATATTACCTGCGGGTCGTCGATTACAAAAGCAGCGTCGACGGACTCAGCATCGAAGAGGTCTACTATGGCCTGGAACTCCAGCTCCTGGCCTATCTATTGGTAGCCTTGCACAATGCCGATCGCCTCCTTGGCGGTCCCGCCCGGGCCGCCGGCGCCCTCTATTTCCCCCTCAAGGACCCCTTCGTGAGCGTCGATGGCCCCATCACCGACGAAGAGAGCCTGGGGAGGGAGCGCCGCAAGAAGCTGCGGATGGAGGGCATCTTGCTCGCCGACCCAGCGGCCCTGGCGTTGATGGACTGCCAGATTCGCGGGAACAACTCGGAGCTGGTTCCCGCCCGCGTCAACAAGGATGGGACGGTGGGGAAGAACAAGAGCTGTCTGCCGGAGAGGCGCATCCAGCTCCTCCTTGCCTACGCCGAGAAGAGAATGAAGGTTCTCAGCGGGGAAATCGCGGGAGGACGGGCAGCTGTTGCCCCCTATCGGCTAAGGCGCAAGACGGCTTGCACCTATTGCGACTACAAACCCCTTTGTGGTTTCGATCCTTTGATTCCCGGCTGCAGCTTCCGGCATCTGCCCCAGCTGGGCGACGATGAAGCGTGGCTGAGGATTGCCGAGGAGGTGGGCGGCGATGTGGACGGAGCAGCAGCTAGCCGCGATTAATACTAGAGGCAGGAACATCCTGGTCGCCGCGGGCGCGGGGACGGGGAAGACCGCGGTGTTGGTCGAGCGGATCATCCAAGGGCTCCTCGCTGAGGAAAACCCCTTGGATCTGGGCCGGCTCCTGGTCGTTACCTTCACCGATGCCGCGGCCGCGGAGATGCGGGATCGGATCCGAAAGGCCCTAGGGGAGGCCCTGGCCCAAAGCCCCTCCAACCCGCGGCTGCAGCAGCAGCTCATCATGCTGCCGAAAGCGTCCATCTCCACCCTCCACTCCTTCTGCTCCGCGGTCATCCGCCGCTACTTCCATCATCTGGACCTTGACCCCTCCTTCCGGGTGATGGATGAAAACGAAGCGATGCTCCTGCAGCATGAGGCCCTCGATGGGCTCTTCGAGGAGCTCTACGCAGGGGAGGGCCCCTTCTTGTCCCTAGTCGAAGCCTACGGCGGCAGGACAGATGAAAAGCTGAGGGAGCTGGTCCTTGCCATGTCCGACTACAGCAGGAGCCTCCCGAGGCCGGAGGAGTGGCTAAGCCGCGCCGCGGCGCAGTTCCAGCTGCCGCCCGACGCTAAGCTAGAGGAACTCCCCTGGTATCCCCTCATCGAAGCCGCTTGCTCCCAGAAGCTGTCCCGGGCGCGAGAGCTCCTCCTCCACGGGCTGGCCCTGGCCCACTCCCCAGGAGGCTCCCCCATCATCGCGGCCTTTCTGGAAGGGGAGCTAGACCTGGTTGACGATTTGCTGGCCCGGCTTTCCCTAGGCTGGGAGCATCTTGCCGCGGGGCTGGAAGTCAAGTTCCGGACTTGGCCGCGCCAGGGAGCCTGTGAGCTGAAGGAGCAAATGCATGACCTCAGGGACCAGGCCAAGAAGGAAATCAACGGGCTGAAAAACGCCTGGTTTGACCGGTCCGCCGCGGCATATCTAGCAGAACTTCGCTCTTTGCATGGGCCGATGAAGGCCCTGACCGAGTTGGTCCTTGCCTTTCAGCGCCGCTACCAGGAAGCGAAAGATGCCCGGGGCGCCGTTGACTTTGACGATTTGGAGCATCTTTGCCTAAGACTCCTCGCGACGGAAGACCTAGCCCCGTCCCCGGTGGCCGAAGAGCTGAAGGAAGGCTTCGATGAGGTGCTGGTCGATGAGTATCAAGACATCAATCCGATCCAAGAGACAATCCTCCAGCTCATCTCCCAGGACAACCTCTTCATGGTGGGCGACGTCAAGCAGAGCATCTACCGTTTCCGCCAGGCGGACCACCGCCTCTTCCTGGACAAGTACCATTCCTACCAAACAGAGGGAGATGGGCCCCGCCGGATCGACCTGAGCAGCAATTTTCGCAGCCGTCCCGTGGTGCTCCAAGGAGTCAACTTCCTATTCAAACAGCTTTTCACCGGGGGCCTTGCGGAATTGGACTATCCTCCCGAAGCCCATCTCATCGCCGGCAGAGAGTTTGGCGACTCCCTCGGGCTTGCCTTGGGGGAAGGGCCCATTGAAGTGTATCTGCTCTCCGGGGACCCGGATCCCGAGGAGGCGGTGGACACCCTGGAGAGGGAAGCAGCCCTCATTGCTTCCCGGATCAAGGAACTCGTCCAGGGCGGCTATGTAATCCGGGACAAGGAGGGCTACCGGCCGATCACCTACGGGGATGTGGCGGTGCTCCTGCGCACCACGAGGGCCCGGGCCAACACCTTCCAGGAGGTCTTCCAGCGGGCGGGGATCCCTGTCTATGCGGAACTGGGGACGGGCTACTTCGCGGCGGTGGAAGTTGAGACCGTCTTGGCTTTGCTTCGGCTCATCGACAACCCTCGCCGGGAGATCGACTTAGCCGCGCTCTTGCGCTCCCCGCTAGTTGGCTGCACCGTCGATGAACTGGCTATGATCAGGCTTGGCTCCCCCGATGATTTCTACCAAGGGGTCCTGAAGGCAGCCGAGGAAGAAGGGGATCTTGGTCGGCGCGTCCGGGCTTTCTTGGATCTCCTCTGTGAACTTCGCACCCGGGCGCGGCGGGGGACCTTGGAGGATCTGATCTGGACCATCTACCAGCAAACGGGCTATTACGAGTTCGTCGGGGGCCTTCCCGGGGGCGAGCAGCGCCAGGCCAACCTCCGCATCCTCCACCAGCGGGCCCGGGAATTCGACCGGTTTGCCCGGCCGGGCCTTTTTCGCTTCCTGCGCTTTCTCAAGACACTGCAAGACTCGGAAGGGGACCTGGGGACAGCTCCCATCCAGGGACCGGGGGATGATGTGGTGAGGCTGATGAGCATCCACAAGAGCAAGGGCCTCGAATTTCCCGTGGTCTTCCTCGGGGACCTGGGCAAGGGGTTCAACTTCAAGGATGCTGAGGGGGACCTTCTGTTCCAGCGGGACCTGGGGGTCGGCCCCAAAGTAGTTGACCTGGAGCGGGGGATCAAGTATCCTTCCCTGGCCCATCGGGCCGTCCGGCAGGCCCTCATCCGGGAAGCCCTCGCGGAGGAGATGCGGATCTTGTATGTAGCTCTCACCCGGGCCAAGGAGAAGCTTATCCTTGTTGGCACAACGGACCTTGCCAAGAAGGCTGGGCTTGCCGGCCGGGCCGTCCAAAGCCAAGGCTGGGCCCTTCCAGAAGACATATTAGCCGGGGCTGCAAGCTACCTAGATTGGCTCATCCCTGCCCTGGCCCGCCACCGGGACGGGGAGCCCCTTCGGGGGCCCTTACCCCTCGGCGATGATGAGGTGGCGGAGGACTCATCCCGCTGGCAGATCCTCATCGACCCCCCTGTATCATTTCCCCGAGGGGAGATCGATGCTTTGGCGGACCTCAAGGTCACCGCCGCCTTGATTGAGCGGCCCTGGGAACCCGCCCGGGTTGGTCCGCCGGTCCTCTATCCGGCAAAGCTCACGGTGAGCGAGCTGAAAGGCCGCGTGGATGCCCTTGATGAGGAGAGCAAGCCTTTCTTCCAAGAGGTTTTCCCCAGGCCCCGGTTCGTCCAGTCGAGTTCCAAGCTCACCCCCGCGGAGCGGGGTACGGCCATGCACCGGGCTCTGCAGCACTTATCCTTGACTGGGCCCCTCGATGAAGAGGACATCCGCGGCCAGTTGGTGAAAATGAGAGAGTTGGAGATCCTGACCGGTGAACAGGTCGAGGCGGTGGAGGTTGAAAACATAGCCCGATTCTTCGCTTCTCCCCTGGGGGAGCGGCTTCGCCGGGGAAGGCTGATGCGGGAGGTGCCCTTCAGCCTCCGGGTCGATGCCCGGGAGGTTTACGGCAAAGATGTGGGGGAGGAGTGGGTCTTGGTTCAGGGAGTCGTGGACTGCATCCTAGACGAAGGGGACGGCCTTGTGGTCGTGGACTTCAAGACCGATGCCGTCTTTGGCCATCAGGTCCCTCTCCGGGCCAAAGACTACTTCCCCCAGCTCGAGTATTACTGCCGGGCAGCTTCGGGGGCCTTCGGGCGACCTGTCAAGGAAGCCTACCTTTATTTCCTCACCCCCGGGGAGCTTGTGCCCTTCACTGGAATTACAAAAGAGGGATGATCGTGCATATCGTCGTCTGCATCAAACAGGTGCCCGAAACGAGAGATGTGGCCATGGACCCGGAGAAGGGGGTACTTCGCCGAGCGGAGGTCGCCGGCAAGCTCAATCCCTTTGACCTTTATGCCCTTGAGGCAGCCGTTAGGATCAAGGAGAAGCTCTCCGGCCGGGTGACGGCCATCACCATGGGACCGCCCCAGGCGGAAGAGGTCATCAGGGAAAGCTTCCTGATGGGCGCCGATAGGGGAGTCCTCCTTTCCGATCCCGCCTTCGCCGGGGCGGACACCCTAGCTACCGCCTTCACCTTGGCCCGGGGGATCGGCCGCCTTGACAGCCCCGATCTCATCATCTGCGGCGTGCAGACGACCGATGGGGATACAGGCCAAGTGGGCCCAGGGGTAGCAGAGTTCTTGGGGCTCCCCCATGTCTCTTACGTTCGCGCCATTCGCAAGGCAACCCGGGAGGGGCTGGTGATGGAGCAGGATCTCGGGGATCAAGTCGCCGTCGTCTCCCTGCCCTATCCGTGCCTGATTACGGTGGACAAGGGAATTGGCCAGCCTCGCCTGCCGTCCTTCAGGCGCTTCTTGGAGACAAAGGATTATCCCGTCATTACATGGGGTTACAAAGAGCTCTCCGGGGGGGATGAGGTCTACTTTGGCCTGGAAGGCTCTCCGACCCAGGTCGAGCGCATCTTCCCTCCAAAGGTCGAGCGGGAGCACGTTGTCTTTACCGATGGGGATCTGGCCCGGCAGCTTTATCAGAAGCTCCTTGAGCTAAAGTTTGTGGGGTGATTGATTGGCCCGCCTGCTAATCGACCATGATCGCTGTAACCGCTGCGGCTTATGCGTTGATGCTTGTCCCTTCGCGGCGTTGACAATGGAAGACGAAGTCATCGTCGGGGATGGCTGCCAGTTATGCCGCATCTGCATCGAGGAGTGTCCCCAGGGAGCCATGGCCATCCGCGGCGAGCTTGAAGACAAGCAGGATACCTCCTCCTACCAAGGGGTGATGATCGTCGCGGAGACGATTGGTGGAAGGATCCACCCGGTCACCTACGAACTCATCGGCAAAGGAAGCGAGCTGGCCGCGGCAGCAAAGCAGGAAGTGAGCTGCCTGCTAATAGGGCACAACCTAGGGACCCAGGCGGAAAAGCTCCTCTCCTACGGCCTGGACTGGGTCTATCTTTGCGATCATCCCGCCCTCGCCCACTTCCGGATTGAACCCTACACTGCCTGTCTGGCAGCAGCGGTCGATAAAGCCAAGCCCAGCACCGTCTTGGTGGGGGCAACGCCCATCGGTCGATCCCTCGCGCCCCGGGCGGCGGTACGTCTGAGAACCGGCCTCACCGCCGACTGCACCATGCTGGAGGTCCGCCCGGATGGAGAGCTGGTCCAGATCCGCCCGGCCTTTGGGGGCAACATCATGGCCCAGATCGTCACGAGGCACCACCGCCCCCAAATGGCAACGGTCCGCTACCGGGTGATGGAGCCGGCAAGGCCCGGTCCTCCCCGGGGTAAGGTCATTTCTCTGGATCTTCCCGATTCCCAGCTGGCATCGGCCATCCAAGTCCTGGAGGTGACTCCCAAGCCCCAGGAAGAGAGCATCACCGATGCCAAGGTGATCGTCGCGGGTGGACGGGGCCTTAAAAGGAAGCAGGATCTGGAGCTCCTCCGAACCCTAGCCCGGAGCCTGGGAGGACAGATCGCGTCCACCAGGCCCTTGGTGGAGATGGGCTGGGTGGAACATAACCGGCAGATTGGCCTTAGCGGCCGGACGGTGCGGCCCCAGCTCCTCATTGCCTGCGGCATCTCGGGGGCGGTCCAGTTTGCCGCCGGGATCGGCGGCTGTCAGACGGTCGTTGCCATCAACAAAGACCCCCAGGCGCCCATCTTCAATGTGGCCCACTACGGGTTTGTCGGCGATCTCTATGAGATCATCCCTCGCTTATTGACCCACCTGGGGAAGGGAGGCGGGATCGATGCCCTTTGCCAAGCTGACCTCTGAGCATATCGATACTTTACGGACCATCTTCGATCCGGCGCGGGTTCATGTGGGTGAGGCCATCGGTGAAGACTACTCCCACGATGAGCTGGCTTACGGCCGGTTCTATCCCGATGTGCTGGTCGAGCCCATCTCCACGGAAGAGGTTTCCCAGCTCCTGCGCTTTTCCTACGAGCACAACATCCCCGTCGTTCCCCGGGGGATGGGGACGGGGCTGTGCGGCGGGGCGGTGGCCCTCCATGGAGGCATCATGCTGTCCATGGCTCGGATGAACAGGATCTTGGAGATCGACCAGGAGAACCGGATGGCCGTGGTCGAACCCGGGGTCATCCTCCTGGAGTTTCAAAAGACGGTGGAGGAGCTGGGGCTCTTTTATCCTCCCGATCCGGGGGAGAAAACCGCAACCCTGGGGGGCAATGTGATGACCAATGCCGGCGGGATGCGGGCGGTGCGCTACGGCGTGACCCGGGATTACGTCCTCGGGATGGAGGCGGTCCTCCCCGGCGGGGAGATCATCCACCTCGGCGGCAAAGTCTTGAAAAACTCATCGGGCTACAGCCTGAAAGATCTCTTGATCGGTTCGGAGGGCACTTTAGCGGTGGTCACTAAGCTAATCCTCAAGCTCATCCCCCGTCCCCACAGGCAGGTGAGCTTGTTGGTCCCCTTCCCCGATCTCGACCAGGCCATCGATGCGGTCCCCCGCATCATGGGCGCAGGCATCATCCCCACGGCGATTGAGTTTCTGCAGCGGGAGCTCATCGAGGCTTCGGAGAGATACCTGGGGAAGCCCTTCCCCGATGCCAGCGCTCCGGCCTATCTGCTCCTTGCCTTCCATGGCAGCGATGAGCTGATTGACCTCTATCATCAAGCTGCCCACCTCTGCCTCGACGCGGGGGCCTTCGATGTGTTCATTGCCGATACTCAGGAGCGTCAAGAGATGATCTGGGAAGCTAGGGGGGCTTTCCTGGAAGCTCTCAAGGGGATGAGCGAGATCGATGAGGTGGATGTGGTGGTTCCACCGGCCAAAATCGCCGGGTTCATTAAGTTTACCCGGAACATCGCCCAGGATCTCAATGTGCGCATCCTCAGCTTCGGCCATGCCGGAGATGGGAATGTCCATGTTTACGTCCTCCGCGATGGACGGCCTCAAGATGAATGGCGAGTTCTCCTGGAGGAGGCGATGGAGAGGATGTACCTGGAGGCGAGGAACTTGCAGGGGCAAGTCTCCGGGGAGCACGGGATCGGGTTTGCCAAGATTCCCTACCTGAAGGACTCTCTAGGTGAGGCAGAGCTTCGCCTCCTCCGGGGGATCAAGCAGGTTTTCGACCCCAAGGGACTCTTGAACCCGAGCAAGGTGGTGGGGTGATCACTTCGGTTGGAGTGTAGGGTGATCCTAAACGGCCGGCTGGAAAGGAGAAAGCCCGGCTGCAGCAACACCGGGCTAGGTGGTAGGTCTGGATGGTCCTTCCCAGGGCCATGGTAGCGAAAAGCAACCCACACGTTAACCCCATGAGTTGCTCCCCAGGGTGCCTCTTGTCAGTTGATGTTTTTTCCGGATGTTCAGTCCTCGTCAATCGATTTCAGGGGTCGGCATTGACAGGGTAGTGCTACTTGGAGGTCTCTAGCTTTACTTAGAAAGTCGTTCTTGACCCTCTCCAGGACTTTCTGGTCCTGCTTAAAATCCACGCTGCTGAGGAGCACAAGGTATTGGGCCTCATTCCACCGGCAGACGATGTCTCCCCGGCGGAGGGACTGTTTGAGACTAACGCCGAGTTGCCTCATGGCCGCGTCTAATTCTTGCTGGGTCGGCAGTCTGTGATTCCGAGTGGTGATGGTTAAGCAGTTTAAAAAAACCGTTTGTCCGGTTCTTTCCAGCCGCCGTTCTTCGAGCTTGTATAACTGGCGGAAGGATTCCGGGTTGCAGAAGAAGGCCCCCTCCGCCTCATCCCGGGCGCGGATTTCCTCTTGGATGTCGCTCACGTCCATGATTAGGCTTTGGTGGTCGGTGTTCATCTTGCGGTAAAGCTCCCGCATCGCCGGCGACGGGGAGGTGCCGTGCTGGTGGAAGAAAAGGGAAGAGACGTACTGGTAATGAGCGCGAGCGTTATTCACCTGTCCCTCTTCCAGCAACGACTCCATGAAGTGGAGGTGAATGTCTTCTTCGAAGGGGTCGATGGCAAAGTAGCGTTCGCAAACCCTTCTGATCTCGCCCCACTGGGCCTTTTCCTTGAGGAGCTTAAGCAGTTCCAGAGTCTTCTCCAGGTAGAGCCGCTTGTAGCGATTGCGCGGGACCAAGGTCCATGGGGAGTAAAGGTTCCCTTCAAGGAATTCGCCTTTGTAAAGCTCCAGGGCCTCGTCGTAGAGTCTAATTGCTTCCTCTGGGTCCTTCTCTGCCCTCTGGGAGGCTTGTTCGCAGAGGGCCTCGAATTCCTGGCTGTCCAGCCA
>JAAYLV010000101.1 GCA_012521755.1 Bacillota bacterium
GCCGTCCCTGTGGACGGCCAAACACCTCCTTGAGGGCCCTATTCGATGGACATGATGTAGTAGTACAGCGGCTGTCCGCCGTAATATAGTTCCACTTCGCAGTCGGGAAAATGTTCTTTGACCGCCTTCAGAAAGGCTTGCGCCTGCTCCTCCTCGATATCCTGACCGTAGTAAATCGTGAGGACATCACCTTCTTCAGGTCCGATGGTGCGCAAAAGATTTAGGGCGACTTCTGTCAACGAAGGGCCGGCGGCACAAATGTCACCGTCGGCAAGACCAATAAAATCACCCGCTTCGATGGACAAATCCCCGATCTGGGACGACCTGACGGCGTAGGTGACTTCGGCCGTATGGACTGCTTCGGCCGCAGCTTTCATTGCTTCATGGTTGACCGCCGCCTCCTGTTGGGGATCGTAGGCTAGCATCGCACCTAACCCCTGGGGGATGCTGCGGGTCGGAATTACCTCGACTCCTTTGGTCGTCACTTCCTTAACTTGGTGGGCGCTAAAGATCACATTGCCGTTGTTCGGCAGGATCAAGACTGTCTCCGCGGGCACACTATCCACCGCGCGCACCAGATCTTCGGTGCTGGGATTCATTGTCTGACCGCCTTCGATCACTAGGTCGACGCCCAAGCT
This sequence comes from Bacillota bacterium, assembly GCA_012521755.1. Classification (GTDB taxonomy): domain Bacteria; phylum Bacillota; class Limnochordia; order JAAZLZ01; family JAAZLZ01; genus JAAZLZ01. The sequence goes on from JAAYLV010000101.1 coordinate 639, forward strand.
AGTGAAAATCTCGCTCAGACCATCCCCAGATACGACGGCCACAACCCCAAGGGGTTTAATGGGCGCCTTCGCCGCTTCGCGATTTTGCTCGTCCATGTTGTTGATCTGCACTTTGGTCAAAGTACCATGCTTGAGGCACTCTTCCAGGACCAGCCCTGGGTGGTTGCTGTGGATGTGGACTTTGACTGTTGAATTATCCCCTACCACCAAGAGCGAATCCCCATATTCCACGAGACTCGCCCGTATCTCCTCAGTGTTCAGACCTTCTCCGATCAACAAAAACTCCGTACAGTAGCGAAACTCGATGGCTGTGCGGACGATGCCTTTGATCGCGGTTGATACGGTTCCGTTGCGGTCCTCCTGGAACAGGTCCTCAGGAGAGACCTCTTCGAGCCTATGCCAATTAGTCAAAGCCTCAACTGCACCCCGGGCAGCAACTACTAGCCCCGCTCCCCCTGCATCCACAACTCCCGCTTCCCGCAGAGCAGGCAGCATATCTGTTGTCCGTTGTAGGATTTCTTCGGCATGGGTCAAGACAGAAAGGGAGAAACTGACTAGATCATCATCGGAGGCGTTGTGACGGGCCATCTTGGCCGTCTCCCTCGCTACGGTCAGCATTGTGCCTTCGACCGGTCGCAAGACGGCCTTGTAGGCGGTCTTGGCAGCCTCCTCCAAGGCAAGGGCCAAATCCCTTGGCGTGGCCGCTTCCAAACCAGCCAACGCCCGGGCAAAGCCGCGGAACAGCTGGGATAGAATAACCCCTGAGTTGCCCCTCGCTCCCATGAGCGAACCACGAGCTGCCGCTTCGACCTTGGCCCCCAGGGATGTGGCATCGGTCTTGATGGTTTCTTCCACAGCGGCCAGCAGCGTCATATACAAGTTTGTGCCTGTATCACCATCCGGCACGGGAAAGACATTCAGGGCATCAACCGCTTTTTTCTCCGAGTTCAACATCTTCGCCGCGTGCATGATGAGTTTTTCGAAATCGTTGCCGCCGATCTTTTCCAGCTTCAAGAACTTGTACCTCGCTTCCGCCGCCTAGTGCCCTTTAGCCGGGGCTTTAACATCGGACACTCGGACCCCTTGGACATTTATATGCACCCGATCCACCTCTAGACCAAGGAGGTGTTCGACCGAGTACTTGACTTTCCCCATGACGTTGTCGGCTACCGTGGCAATCCTGGTGCCGTACTCCACAACAATATGGAGCCCGATGACCAGCTTGCCGTCTTCCAGCTTCACATCGACTCCACGGCTAAAATTCTCCCTGTTGAGCAGTTCAGCTAGACCGTCCTGCATGCTGCGAGGCGCCATCCCCACCAGACCATAGCACTCTGTTGCCGCAATGCCCGCGATGGTGGCGATGACTTCCTCCGTAAAATTAACGGTCCCAAGGTGGGTCTCAAAACCCTTCACCATGTCCTTTCCATCCCCTCATATTAGCTTGTGACTTCCCGGTGACCGTGGCTGCCGCAGCATCGATTGCCCTTGACAATCACTCATAATGGATTCATGAATGGCTCGCAAATTCCTGCCCAGCCCACGGCGCCAAAACACATCCCCGCCCTCGAGGCGAACCTGGAGAGCAGCCAAGATGGATGTCCTCCGGGCAAATATCACAGGGTGACGCCTAAGGGGCGTTCGCCTTCGGATGATAGGGCGTGAGTGATCCATAGCCTGTGCCCGTAAAACTGTCGTTTTCTGGCTCCTCACCCATTCTTGACTATATTGTAGTCGGTACACCCTCAAAAGTAAACCCCTGGCCTTTCTTGTCAAGGTACCCCCCCTATGGTACAATTGACACGATTGTGGTGTACGGCGATGAGGAGGTGTGAGTATGGCCAGAAGATGTACGGTATGTGGCAAAGGAACCCAGACGGGAAACAACATCAGCCACTCCAACGTTAAGACCAGGCGCCGCTGGAAAGCTAATCTGCAGCGCATCCGCATTCTTGACAGAGGAGTGCCCCGAAGGGCCTACGTGTGCACCAAGTGCATCAAGTCAGGCAAGGTGGCCAGAGCCATGTAAGGCTCCTCCAGGACTTCGCCCAAAGGACGGAGTCCTTTTTTTATGCTGTCTGTCGCGAGTGCAGGATCAGGGAGACGGCAATCGCGCAGATGATAGCCTCCGGTACGAGATAGGAGAGGTTGTATACCAACGAATAGGTCCAAGCATGCCAGCCTTCCCAGGCATAAGCCGCAAAAAAGATGGCGCCCGAGCAAGTATGAATGGCCAAACGCCCAAGGGTGCCCATGGCCACTCCCAAGACGGGACGGGAAGGCACCAGCCCTGCCAAGCCAACTAAAGTATATGCAACGGGATAATCTAACATGAACTGGATTGGGTGGGCAACGTACGGATCGGTGACTAGCTGTACAAAACCGTACACAGCCCCAGTGACCATGCCCACCGCGCTGCCCCGTCTCAGGCCCAAATACAAAATGGGCAGCATTTCCAAGGATACTGAACCTCCTTGGGGCATGCGAAAAACCCTGACTAGGCCCAGGACTGCAGCTAAAGCGACAGCCATGGCGATTTCGACGATGAGAGCTGTTCTCTCCCTCCTCAAGGTCCGTTCCCTCCATTCCCTCGAACAAAGTGAACAAGAAAAGTGCAGCCATGGCCGCACTATCCTGCTTTCGGGCAAGTCCCTTAGTTATTCGACAGAAGCGATTATGTTCCTGCCCTCCTTTGCTTTGGGGGAATGCCAAAAGAGGGTAAAGTGGAGGAAGACGCCTTTGTCGGGGGAGTTTAGCGGCAGTTCCAGCTGTAGGCGATAATCCCAGGGACCTCCGGGTGACAGAAAAATCCCTGGCTTTATGGCAAGATTGCTTCCGGAAGTCCATTGGAGCTCTCCCGAAAATGCTGCTAGACGATTGACCGCAAAGTCAACTCCCAAGGCTGCCGACCATAGCTCTCTCCCCTGCAGGGGCATATCACCCCTGAAAGTAAAGAGCAGCGGATCCCAAATACTGCTCGCAAGGAAAGTCAGCCCCAGTTCAGGAGGATGATGGGGCTGGATCTTCGTTTGCAGGGCGACGCGACGGTCGGCACCCCACCAGATCCCGATTCGCAGGGGACCAACGGAGCCGGAGGTGTCATTGCTGACCAAAGGAAGGAGTCCACTTTCCGTTTGGACCCAGCCAGTCTGCCGCAAGACCTCACCCCTCCAAGGCAGGCCGATTTGCACTTCCGTGCCCTTCGGCCCCACCAGCCAGACAGAGGGCTCTAGTACATGGATCCTTTTTTCCTGGTGCCATTGGGCCGGCGGCCACAAGCTGGTTGCCAAGGACTCACCGGTGTAGTATCCATAGGAGAACTGCCACGTAGCAGCATAGGCCCCGCACCCCATAGCCAGCACCAAGAAAGCGATCAGGCTCAATCGACCCAATGATGCGACTCTCCCTTCGTGACAAACTCGAGTCGGCTCAGCAAACCTAGACGCCTTGCCACAATGGCTACGCTCTCTTGCTGCCAATCGGCCTTTCCCTCGGCCGGGTCGATGATGATCAAAGCCATCGGGCTCCACCATTCTCGAAAAACCGACAAGGGCAAAGCCCCTAGGCCCCAGGCCGGATCGGCCAGGACCACCTGGCTCTCCACAACTCCCAAGGCCAAGCAGAAATGGCCCGCGGGCAGGGCCAAATGGACCAGGAGGGGTGGCAAACCCCTTTGCAGGTAGCGGTATAGTCCATCTTCGTCCATCAACAGCCCCCTTGGTTCAAAGCCCAGCTCCTTAGCCCAGCGGGCCAATTGGGCCAGGCTTGTCCGCTGCCCTGCAAAGGCCACGGGCTCCGACAGGCCATAGTAGTTGCGAAGCAAAGTCTCCAGGGCAGCTTGACCGCAGCCTCCTTCTTCACCTTGGGCTACTAGATCATGCCACTTGATATCGGCATATGAAGTCATTTGGTCAACGGGCGGCCTTTCCCACCCGTAGCAAGGAAGGACCAATAGCAGTAGGGCAAGGCAGCAAAGGAAAACAGGGCAGCGGTGAGGACCGCCACCCCGTGCAGGCTGCGTCGACGAAGCGGCAATGTTCCATGCCCCGGATACACCAGCCATGCCCATGTGAGAGTTTTTTTGAAGATCATTCGCGTATGTGCGGTGATGGACCCTGCCCACCTGGTTTGCTTCCCTTAAGCAACCGCCCCCTCCCCTATGTACTCGCCCTCGACGCAGACCAATCCCTCCTTTCAGGTACAATTAGTATAAACTATAAATCAGTAGCAGTCAAGGACAAGTACACCAAGTTTTAAAAGTGGTTGCCCTATAGGGGCAGACAGCCAGCCAGCTCCCGCCTTGGGGTGGCTATTAATCGAAGCGGAGGGAAAAATGGGCTTGGTTGTCCTCCCTGTCGGCCGCAAGGAGGCTCCCCTGCCCTCCTGACCATCAACCCAGCAACGGAGGGCGAGGCGAGTTCACTTTAATTTAACGTCAAGGGGGAAGATACGCTGTAGGTAAAGAAGAAAAAGCCTGGCTCCCCCAAAGGGGAGGCCAGACTTGGTGACGGCTAAAAGCCCTCGGGACTCCAAGAGAAGGGGACGCTCCGATCTTTTAGGATCGCCCGGCAAGGTCTTCCCGGTTCATACAGACCACTCTAATGGGGCCTACAATTTCCCTGCTGCTTCTACAAGGGAATCTTCGAGGATATCGAGCATCTCGTCCACTTCGGAGCTGGTAATGATGAGGGGCGGCGCTAGGGCTATGTAGTCCGGTCCGCAGCGCATGATGAGACCCCGCTTTCTGGCGGCCTGGTCGATCAACTTGACGATGGGAGTGTCTGGCCCGAAGGGCTCTTTCCTTTCCCTATCCTGAACAAACTCCATTCCTTGCAGCAGTCCTATCCCCCGGACGTCGCCGATGAAAGGGAAACGCTCTTTAAATGCCTCAAGCCTGACGCGGATCCTCTCGCCCATCCCTCGTCCGTTGGCAATGGCGTTTCTTTCCTCAATTTCCTTGAGGACTGCATGACCAGCGGCGCAGGCGACGGGATTCCCGGTGTAGGTATGGCCGTGGTGAAACTCACGTCGGTCGCCCGCCTTGCCGGCAAAGGCTTGGCGAATTGCCTCGGTGAACAAGGCCGCCGCCAACGGTGCATAACCCCCGCTCATCCCTTTGCCACAGCACAGGATATCGGGACGAACCTGGAAATAGTCGGCAGCAAAGGGCTCGCCGAGGCGGCCAAAGCCGGTGATCACTTCATCATAAATGAGCAAGACATTGTAGCGATCACAGATGGTCCTTACCATCTGGTGGAACTCCGCCGGGGGGACGATGAAACCCGCCGAGGAGATCATCACCGGATTGAGGATGATGGCACTGACGGTGTCCGGGTCTTCGTTCTTGATCGTGTACTCTACCAATTTGGCGCAGGTGATCCCACAGCCGGGGTATTCTTGGTCAAAGGGGCAACGATAGCAGTAAGGGGGGTAAAGATGGATGACCCCTACTGTCAGCGGTTCATAAGGAGTCCTGCGTTCCGGGCCGCCCGATGCGGCAGTGGCGCCGGCGGTACAGCCGTGGAAGGACCCATAAGTGGCCAAGACCTTGTACTTGAGGGGACTTCCCGTCTGACGATGATATTGCCGGGCCATTTTCATCCCTGTCTCCGTGGCTTCCGACCCGCCGCTGAGGAAGAACACCCCATCCATGCGGGCAAACTCCAAGAGGTCCTTTGCATACTGGAGGGCAGCCGGGTTTGAACTGTGCATCGACGGATGGAAGCAGAGCTCTTGCATCTGCCTGTACATAGCGTCGATCACGCGCCTGTTGCCGTGCCCGATGCCGACGACAAACACTCCCGATAGGCCATCGATGTAGCTGTTGCCCCGATCATCAAAGATCCGCACCCCATCTCCCCGGGTAATGACGAAGGGGTCCCGTCCGAACTCTTCCATCTGGGCGAAGGGGATAAAACTCCGGGAGTAAATATCCTTTGCCAAGCTGGACACTCCTTTCCTGGGGAAAATAACGGCCGTCATACCTCTCCATAATAGTCTTTATTTCCCCTTCTCCTCTGAACTTTCCTGCTATTCATCCCAGACGGCAGCCATAATGGAAAAGGGCCCGCTCCAGGGCCCGTCCTTTAGACCTTTCTTAGTTCCGCAATCATCCTCCCGGGGTCTGGAGAGCCAAAAACCGCCGAGCCGGCCACAAGGACATTAGCCCCGGCGGCTACCACTTGGGGAGCCGTCTGCAAGTTGATCCCCCCATCAACCTGGATGTCCACCGCAAGGTCCTGCGCAGCAATCAATTGCCGAAGCTCCCTTATCTTCGGCAGCATGGTGGGTATGAAGGGCTGACCGCCAAAACCGGGGTTAACGGTCATCACGAGGATGAGATCGACATCTTCTAAGACATGGATGATTGCGCTAAGGGGAGTTCCGGGATTGAGGGCCACGCCAGCCTTGACGCCAAGCTCCTTGATCTGTTGGACAACCCGGTGAAGGTGGACGCAGGCTTCTGCGTGGACGGTGATGAGACCGGCCCCCAGCTGGGCGAAGCGGGGAATGTAGGCCGAGGGATTCTCGATCATTAAGTGGACATCAAGGAACTGGTCGGTGATCTTGGGCAGGACTTCCATAACGGGAAAACCAAAGCTGATGTTGGGCACGAAATGGCCGTCCATAACATCGACGTGCAGCCAATCGGCATCTTTCACCCTGCCCAAGTCCTCGGCCAATCGGGAAAAGTCCGCTGATAACAGCGAAGGGGCAACCTTAATCATCTGGTCAGGCGACCTGGGGTGGGTCACCCTGCCTCCTTTCGGGAATTACTAGTACTTTTGCCGTTGGTAGCTTTGAATCTCTTGTAAAAAGACCAAGTAGCTCCTGTACCGCCCGGCATCGACTTCCCCCCTGTCTAATGCCTCTTTGACGGCACAGTTGGGCTCTTGATGATGCAAGCAGCCTGTGAACTGACAGCTTTCCGCCAGCGCCGCCATTTCCGGGAAGCAGTGGCCAAGGTCAGAGGGCTCCACATGATTCAAGGACAAACGGCTAAACCCTGGCGTGTCGGCCACTAGACCTCCCTCCGGGAGGGGCAGGAGTTCTACGCTCCGGGTGGTGTGGCGGCCCCTCTGCAGCCGCTGACTTACTGCGCCCACCTTCAGGGAAGCCCCAGGGATGATGCAATTCAGGAGCGCTGACTTGCCAACGCCGGAAGCACCAGCGAAGCACGAGATGCGGCCTGCAAGGGCCTCCCGCAAGGGACTTATCCCTTCCCCCGTCCGTGCACTAGTGTAGAAAGTCCGGTAGCCCAGCCGGGCATATAAACCCCCTTCAGGCTCGTCAACTAGGTCCCTTTTGTTAAAGCAAATCAGTGAATCCAGCCCAGCAGCAGCCACCAACACCAGCAAGCGATCGAGGAACAACCAGTCGGGGGCGGGCTCAGTCAAGGAGAGGACAATCACCACTTGCTCCACATTGGCGATGGGAGGGCGGGTCAGAGTCACCCGCCTTGGGAGGATCTCTTCCACCGTTTGCTGCTCTGAGTTGATCCGCACCCTATCCCCCGGCAGGATCGCGTCCACCTCCAGCTTCAACCGACCCCGCAGGCGACAAATGTACTTGTAACCGTCAGCCAGTACATGACAGAAGCCGCCGACCCTCTTGAGGACTACTCCCGTCTTCATCCTAGATGACGGCCTCCTTGTACATCTCGCCACCGATGTAAACCTGTACTTTGACCTGTTTACCTATGCCTTCAACGCGAACGGTGAAAGTATCACCCCCTGGATGTTGTTGCCGATAGACTTCCTGTATGCCCCGTTCATCGATGACTAGGATCACTACCTCCCGCCGGGGACCTGGCGGCATGCTGATGCGCACATCGGCTCGGCGCAGGTTCCCGCCTCCATTGGGGGTCCAATCGATCGTTGCCTGCTCATCCGTGGCCGTAGTCTCAGCTGGGGGTGTAGTCTCAGCCGGGGGTTTGCCCGTCGGTCCACTGCTGTAGACCAGGTCAACCTCTTCTCCCCTAATTACCTCGGTGTTGGCCGGAGGATTCTGATCGAGAATGATGCCGTAGGCCTTGGATGAGATTTCCGGCCATGTATTGCGCACCTTAAGCCCCAACACCTCCAAGTCTTGGATCGCCTGCTCTATGGGCAAACCCCGCAGGTCAGGCATGACCAACGTGGGGGCTGGCTCTCGTCCTTGGCTGACGATGAGATCTACTTTCACTCCGGTAGTCAGCCGCTGTCCCGGGGCCGGTTCTTGACCGACCACTTGACCAGTCGGAATATTAGGATGGGGCTCGTGGGACACATCTCCCACAGTAAGGCCCACGCGGCCTAGGGCGACCCTCGCTTCCCTGAGGGACAGGCCAATGACGTTGGGGATGGTCACCAGTTCCGGTCCCCGGCTGACCGCCACAGAAATTGTCCTGTGTTTCTTAACTTGCCGGTTGGCCGGCGGATTCTGGGTAACGATGTGATTCACCGGGATCTCATCGTCAAAGACTCGCTTATCCACATCTAGACGCAAATCCCGTGCGGCGAGGATATCGGCCGCTTCTTCCACGCTCAGCCCCACCAGATTCGGAACTGCCACTTCTTCAGGAAAAATCAAGGCGGGTAGGCGTTGGGCGGCCCAGAAAAGACCGGCTAGAAAGAAGATGAAAAACAACGTCACATAAAGCCAACTTCGCTTCGTCCTCTTAGCGCTCACCTCACCGCCTCCTTGCACAGTATGAACGGCCGTCTCCTCGAACTGGTCCAGTTGGGGGATGATCTGGGTTGCTTCGTCGACTTCTTCTTTCAAGGCCGGGGCGATCCTTCGTAGATCGGCCAACAGCTCAGCAGCACTGCGGTAGCGGTCCTTCGGATCTTTGGCCATGGCCTTGGCGACCACCTTTTCCAAGGCCGCAGGCACCCTGGGATTGATCTTTCGCAGGGGCGCGGGCTGTTCATGGATTTGCTGCATCGCGATGCTGATGGGACTTTCACCAGTAAAGGGAAGTCGACCGCTAAGCATTTCGTATAAAACAACTCCGAGGGAATAAAGGTCCGACTGGGGCTCCACGTTTTGGCCCCGGGCTTGTTCCGGGGAAAAATAGTGGACCGAGCCGATGACAATCCCCGTCTGGGTCAAAGTGACGCTGCTTGCCGCCCGCGCGATTCCGAAATCAGTCACTTTAACCTGGCCGTCCGCGGTGATCAGAATATTGTGAGGTTTGATATCCCGATGGACCAGTTGATGACGATGGGCATGATCTAGGGCCTGGGCGATGCCCTGGGCGATGTGGAGGGCCGTCTTCACCGGCAATGGGCCCTGCTCCCTGATGAGCTCCTTCAAATTGCGGCCACTCACATATTCCATCACGATGTAATGGGTGCCGGTTTCCTGACCCACATCGTAAATATTGACTACGTTCGGATGGGATAGGCTGGCAGCTGCCTGGGCCTCCCGTCGGAAGCGCTCGACAAACTCCGTATCGCTCGCATACTGCTCCCTTAGGACTTTGATGGCTACAGGTCGGAAAAGAAGGTTGTCCCGGGCTTCATAAACCTGGGCCATACCTCCTTCGCCCACCTTACCAAGAATCTCATACCGATTCGCCAGAATTTGTCCGATCATTTAATAGCCACCTTCTATGTTCCATGGAACGAGCTCTCATCTAAACCTAAGGCTGCTCCCAAAACAGCCTGGGCGATGGGTGCGGCAACAAGGCCGCCTGCGCCCCCTCCTTCGACCACCACAGCTACAGCTACTTGCGGATTTATCAGGGGAGCAAACCCAATGAACCAGCTATGGGCTTCCCCATGGGGGTTTTGGGCTGTACCCGTTTTGCCCGCCACCGTAATCCCAGGCAAAGCAGCTCCCCCGCCCGTCCCCTTCTCAACAACAGCCTGCATCGCCTGGGCGACCCGATTAGCATGGACTGGCCCCAAGGGACGAGCGAGCACTTGCGGCTGGGTCCGGGCCTTGATGGTGCCATTTGGCCGCCGGACTTCCATCACCAGGTAGGGCCTCATGGTGACCCCGCCGTTGGCGATGGTCGCCGCCAGCATCGCCATATGCAGGGGCGTCACCAACAGCTCCCCCTGCCCTATCGCCAGCTGGACCAGCTCCCCTTTGCCCCTGGGCCCCGGCAGGTGGCCGCCCTTCGTTGGAATCTCCAAAGGCACCGGCCGATCCAGCAGCCAATCGCGGGCCATCTGATGGAAGCCCTCCCAACCTAAGGCGAGCCCGATTTGTCCAAAGACTACGTTTGAAGATACGGCCAAGGCATCGACAAGACTCAATGAGCCGTAAGCTCTCCCCCCCGGGTTTCCCAGGACGTAGTCTCCTATCTGCAAACTTCCCCTATCTTCGATACTCTGCTCCCACCTGACCGCGCCCTTCTCGAGGGCTGCGGCCAAGGTGAACACCTTGAAGGCCGATCCGGGGGGATACAGCCCTTGGGTTGCCCTGTTGAGGAGGGGGCTTTCTGAATGGGCCCGCAGTTCTTCCCAATCCTCATCGAGCCGGTTGGGATCGAATCCCGGTCGGCTGGCGGCAACGAGGATCTGACCCGTGGACGGATCGAGGGCGACGACAGCGCCCCGACGGGGGCCCAAAGCCGACTCCGCAGCCCGCTGTAGTCGAAGATCAATGGTCGTAATCAGGGAGTTTCCTTCCCTTGGGCGCCCCCCCAATCCCCCCAACCATTGGAAGATCTGATCCTCGGGCTTAAGCCCCGCGAGCTCACCATTAAAGGCCAACTCTAATCCGCTTTGACCAAAGCGAGGGTGGCTGTAGCCCACCGTCTGCACAAGGGACACGCCACCTCGATACACTCTCTTGTACCCACCCTCGAAAGGGCGACTATCCGTCAATGCTTCGCCAAACCGATCGTAAATTCCTCCCCGAGCAAATTCCCGCTCCCGGGCAAGGAGCCGGGGATTGCGAGGGTGGACGGCCAGCTCCGGCGCCCTAATCACCTGCCAGTAGGCAGTCATCAAAAACAGGGCTAAGAACCCAAGGGTGAATAAGGACAAAAGACGCAGCATATTCTTGCCCATTCCCTATTCCCCCCCATGGGAGATGCCCAAAAGGGCCCCAATCAACAGGTAGCTGCTGATTAACGAGCTGCCGCCGTAGCTGACAAAAGGCATTGTAATCCCCGTCATGGGAATCATTTTGATTACTCCGCCGATGATGACGATAGCCTGGATCGCGAACAAAGAACCAATGCCGATGGTCAACAGCTGGAGGAACTCATCAGTTGCGAGCAGGGCCGACCTGACGATCCGCATCACTAAGAAAAGATACAGGAAAAGCACTGCCCCGGAGCCCAGGAGGCCCAGTTCCTCCGCCAGGGAGGAAAAGACAAAGTCGGTATGGATCGCTGGCACCGTGCTCGCGGCGGCTCCCCTGCCCCAGCCCCGCCCGAAAATCCCCCCTGCCCCCAACGAAAACAGGGATTGGGCGATTTGATATCCTCCGCGTTCCAGCCGCACCCACGGATTCCACCAAGCTTGGAAGCGTACTTGGACGTGGCTGAATAGCTTGTAGGCCGCCCCGGCGCCAAAGGCAGCCAGGCAGGCGCCTGCAAACAAGTAAGTTAGGTTTCCGGTGGCCACGAGGAGCATCGCCTGGAAGATTCCGTAAAAAAGAAAGGCCGCTCCCAAGTCCCGCTGCGCGACGAGCACGAACATGAAAAGGAGCCACATCGTCACCAGGGGCCCTACGTAACGTGGTTCGGGCAGGGATAAGCCGAAAAGCTTCCCCTTCGGCCCCTGCAGCAGTTGTCGCGCCTCGCTTAGATAGCCGGCGAGGAATACGACCAACAGGACCTTCACCAGCTCAACAGGTTCGAAGCGAAAGCTGCCCAAGCCAAGCCAACGACGGGCGCCCCCCGCTTCATGGCCGAAGAAGGTGGTCAAGACTAACAGAACCAGCCCCACCAGGGCGGCAGAGTATTTCAAATAGGCCAGCCGGGGCCAATGGGAATAGCCGGCGGCGACCCCCATGCAGGCAACGCCGATAAATACCCAGAGGAACTGCCTTAGGGCGAGCTCCGGCCTGAGTCGCAGGACGCTCATTAGCCCAAGTCCCGTCAACATGTAGACCAAGGGAAAGACAATTTCATCGGCGCGGGGCGCGTTGCCCATCAAGAGCAGATGACCCAACAGGCCAAGGAGCAGATAACCGACGGAATAGAGGGCCAACAACTGACGGGGAAACTGGGGGCTGGCCAGCCAGTAGCAGACGAGGCCCCACATCACAACGCCCCAGGCCAAAAAGATCAAGCGCAGCTCCCCTCGTCTTTCGTCAATCAAGGTTATCTCCCCCTTGCCGCCTCGTCTTGGACGGCAAGCTTGATGAGGACGGCAGTGACATTGTCGGGAGCTCCTCTTCGGCGAGCCTGCCTTATCAGTTCGTCCACGGCCCCCTGGGGATGGTCATGGCCTTGGATGATTTGCCGAATCTCATCGTCATCTAAGGGGCCAGATAGACCATCGGTGCAAAGAAGGACCTTGTCTTCATCCTGCCACTTGGCGGCGAAGACGTCGACTTCAACTGCCGGGGCCGTCCCCAAGGCCCGGGTGAGGAGGTTGCGGTGGGGATGGAACCGGGCTTCCTGGGCCGACAGATTGCCGTTGCGGACAAGCTCGCCCACGACCGAGTGGTCCTGGGTTAATTGGACTAGCTCCTGCCCGCGGCAAAGATAAGCCCGACTGTCGCCCACATGGGCCACCCACAGGGATCCTTCTCCGATGAACAGGGCAGTCAACGTTGTTCCCATGCCAACTAGGGTCTTGTCCTGCTGCGCCCTTGTGTAGATAACCTCATTGGCCCTTTGGAAGGCCCGCCGGAGATAATCTGTCGGGTCGGCGCCGTCGATCTGGAATTCAGCAAGGACCTCCAAGGCAAGCCGGCTGGCCACTTCCCCCGCCTGGTGACCGCCCATGCCGTCGGCTACGGCAAAGAGATTGCCTCCGATGTGGAAGCCGTCTTCATTTGTCTTCCGCACTAAACCAATGTCTGTGCGAGCGCCGACCAACATCCTGTTCACTCCTCGAAAACCAGTCTGGTCTCCCCGATCTGAATGACATCTCCCGACCGCAGTCGATGGGGCTTATTGAGCTTCCTGGCGTTGACTCTCGTGGTGTTCAAGCTGCCGAGATCACGGATAAAAAGGCGGTTGCCATCTTTGAAGACCTCGGCATGGTGTCCGGAGGCAAAAGGATCGAGGATGATAATATCATTGTCATTCAACCGGCCGATGGTCTTGCCCGATCCGATGGGAATATGACTGCCGACGGCAGCAAGACAGTTTTCCTGACCGCCGAGGACAACCGACGCGCCATCCGGCACTTCCATGACGATGAGCTTGGCGGCCGTCGACTCCGATGGGGCCGCCTGGCGAACATCCTTCCAGACCAGAGCCACCGCCCTGTGCAAGAAGCGATACAATCCCAGGATAAAGACCAAGTTGGCAATCCGGATCAACAGTTCCACAGAGGCTGCGGCCGACGCCGCACACCTCCTTCTCATCTCGCCCGCAGTTCGACCACCGTCGTTCCCAGGCGGAATTGATCTCCCGGCTTGATCGTCGACTGGTTGATGCGGGTCTTTTGGTAATAGGTGCCGTTCAGGCTGTCTAGGTCCACCAAGCGAAACGCGCCCCCATCGAGACGTTCCAGCCTGGCATGGTTGCGAGACACACTCATATCGCTAAGCACTAAAGTGTTGTCATGTCCTCGTCCTATGGTCACCACATCTTGGTCGATTGGCCACTCCTTGCCCTTGTCTGGACCCGCTACGATGAGGAGCACCTCGCGGCTTCGCTTAAAGACCGTCGTTGCTTCCTGGCCCTGACCATTTTCGACGGGGAGCCCGTTCTTTCCTTGTACCATCGGCCCCGTTCCTGCGTCCTCCTCCTCGCAAAAGGAGCTTTGAATCACGATGGAGCCTTGTTGCAGATTCTCATCCGCAAGGAAAGTGATCTGGGGAGGACTGACGAAGAAGTAACTTCCTCTCTTGGCGGCTTGCTGCAAGTGGTCGGCTAGTTCGCTGCACAGTGTACAGGCCAAGGCATCAAGGTTTTCCTTGTCCGCGGGATGGAGGTATACCTGGTAGACGTTGGGCACATAAGTTCGGGAAATGCTGACCCGGCGATTCTCTTCCATTTCCCGGACTAGTCGCCTGCCTATTTCCACCGGCTGTACACTTCCCTTGAACCCCCGGCGAAACACCCCTTCCACCAGTCCCTCTAGGGTTTTCTCCAGCTTAGCTAGAATGCTCATGTCCAACCTCCTTGCCCCCAAGCCGACTTTTCAATTGGCCGCACGCCGCTTCAATATCGGCGCCCCGGGCCGCCCTGACTGTCGCTTCGATATTATGCCTGGCCAACTCCTCTTGGAACAAGAGCACCTGCCGCTTGGTCGGCGATGTCCATCCGTGGCCATCGACTGGATTTAAGGGAATCAGGTTGACGTGGCAAAGGATGCCTTTGATGAGCTGGGCCAACTGGCGGGCATGCTCCGGTGAATCGTTAAAGCCCTGCATCAAAGCATATTCGAAGGTGATCCGACGATTGGTCGCCTCGACATACTCGCGGCAAGCCTCCATCAGCTGGGTTAGGTTGTAGCGGCGATTGATGGGCATTATGTGATTTCGCAGGTCATCATTTGGAGCATGGAGGGACACAGCCAAGACCACCTGCAATCCCTCGCGGGACAGGCGCCGGATCCCGGGAACCAACCCACAAGTGGATATGGTCAGCCGGCGGGCGGCGATGCCGAGGCCCAAAGGATCATTCCATAGGCGGACGGCCCCCATCACCTGTTCGTAATTGGCCAAGGGCTCGCCCATGCCCATCAGTACGATGTTGGTGATCTTTTCCTGGCTGTCCTTTTGAACTGCCAGTACCTGGCCAACCATCTCCCCAACGGTTAGGTTGCGTTCGAATCCTTGGGCGCCAGTGGCACAAAACCGACAATCCATCGCACAGCCTACCTGGGAGGAGACGCAAAGGGTGCGCCGACTGCCTTCAGGTATTAAGACTGTTTCAATCGTCGCTCCATCTGCTAGCTCCAGCAAGTACTTCTGGGTGCCATCCTGGGAGAGGCGCCTTGCGGTGATGCGGGGAAGCACAATGGAAGCAGCCCCATCTAGTTTGTCCCGCAAGGTCTTGGGCAGATTCCCCATCTGCTGAAAATCGAATCGGCCCCGCTGATAGATCCACTGCATGACCTGCTTGGCCCGGAAAGGGGGCTCTTTCAGCGTGGACATGAGTTCTTGCATGGCGGCTAAATCGGCACCGATCAATTGTACTTTCTCCATCTTGCCACTACCTCCGGGGACCCCTCTGAGCAGTATTATGATGAACTTGATGCCAAACTATACCAGTAGGAAAGGGCTGCAGGGTTCAAATTCGTGATCCCCACCATCAAACTCCTTCTTTCGGGGACAATAATGGGGTGAAAGGAGAGAGCCCCGTGGGCAAAATGAGCAAGATTTACTTCCTCACCGCGTACATTGAGTACCTGCTTGATCAGGGGATCCGTTCTGAGGACTACTACCTGGGGGATGCCAGTCGTTTTCTTCGCTTCCTCCTGCAGAAGGTCGGTCCCAGGGATATCGAGGAATTTTTGCGGGTCTCCGGAAGCAGCGAGACTTATCGAAAGCGGCTGGAGAAAACCTTGCGGAAGTTCTTTGCCTTTGCCTCGGAGCATCTAGATATCACTAGCGACCCCTTTGGGGGGCAAAGGTCAAGTTGACAGCCTGGGCCCCATGGGGTAAAATACGAGTGTGTCGGGGCGTGGCGCAGTTTGGCTAGCGCGCATCGTTCGGGACGATGAGGTCGGAGGTTCAAATCCTCTCGCCCCGACCAGACAACGAGGAAAGCAAGGGCATTCGCAGTAAATGCCCTTTCTCGATCTCAACGACAAGATGCGCCCTCGTCTTAGCCAGCCCGCAATTCCAGACTAATCCGGTCGGCCAGTTTGGCGATGACCAGGGAATTGGTCGGGAGTCGGTCCTCGGCTTCGGGCCAGCTGAGACTGCCCGTAAGTCCCTCCAGAAATTCCTTGTTGCCCTTGCGCCACGCGGAGTTGATGGCGTTGCGAATCGCCGCTTCCACCCCGCCGACCGTGGTGCCATACTTTTCGGCAAGGCGCGGATAAAGTTCCTTCGAGAGTCCACCGCCCATCAGACGACGGTTCCGGCAGACCATCAAGACTGCCTCCCGCAGATATGTATAGCCTTTGAAATGGGGCGGCACCCCCATATGATGCAACAGCTCGGTGATCAAGATTTCCGGCTCGGGCCCCGGCGGGAGGTAGTAGGATGGCCGCTCCTCCTTGACCGTCAAATCGCTGTTTGGGGCAAACTGCCTAATCCGATCGACTAGCACTTCCAAATCAAAGGGTTTGACTACAAAATAGTCGGCCCCCATGTTGGTCAGTAGGCGAACCATATCGTCTTTGGCGAAGGCCGTCAAAATGATGATCCGAGGACGGCGGCTCAATTCCATAGTCTGCAGGCGCTCCATGACGCCGATGCCATCTAGTTGGGGCATAGTCAAGTCCAGGATGACCACATCAGGCGAGGCTTCCTGGATCTTCGCCAAGGCTTGCTCCCCGTTGTACGCAAGGCCAATCACTTCCATGTCCTCTTGTCGGTGGAGAAACTCCTCTAGAATCCGGCAAAGCTCGATGTTGTTGTCGGCAATCAGGATCCTGACCACACGAATCCCTCCTTTGTCCACGCGGCCATTTATGAAAACACAATTCTCGATTATTCACTATATTCCTCCTTAAAAAATGAAGGTTAGTAAGAATCGAAGGCCGCCAGGAAAAAGCCGTCGGTTCCATGGGTATGGGGGAACAAGGTTAGAGTGCCTGGTGGATCGGCAACCGCTGACTCCACATTCAGCAGGTCGGCAAGGTCGACAGGTCGCAGGGAGAAGTTGGCCAGCAGCCAAGCCACATTGTCTAAAGTCTCCTCCGGTTCAAAGCTGCAGGTGCTGTAGACGAGGCGTCCGCCTTTGGCCAGGAGTCTCATCCCTATCGTCAACAGCTCTCGCTGCAGCTTGGCCAGGGCGGCAGGCTCCCCAGGGGCTTTTCGCCAACGGGCATCGGGCCGGCGTCGCAAAACGCCAAGTCCGCTGCACGGCGCATCGATCAACACATGCTGCACCTGGCCCGCCAGTTCAGGGCGCTTCTCGAGAAGATAGCGAGCATCACAAAGAAGGGGCTCTACACATTGAATCCCCAAGCGCTGGCAAGTTTGCTGCAGCAGGGCTAACTTGTGCCGGTGGATGTCCAAGGCCAAGATTCGCCCTCGGTTTTCCATCAGCTCCGCCAAGTGGGTCGTCTTCCCACCGGGACCGCCGCAAAGATCAACGATGAAATCTCCGCTTTGCGGCTCCAAGGCAGGTGCTACCAGCATCGAGGATTCATCCTGCACGGTGAAATGCCCTTGGGTGAAAAGGTCCAGATCGGCCAGGCGGTCGAAGCCCTTAATTGACAGCCCATGGGGCGAAAGAGCCGTCGCAGCCGCGTCAATCCCCCGCTCAGCCAGGTCACTGGCGAGGCGCTCCCTTGTGGTAAGCAAGGTATTGACCCGGATGGTCGTCGGGGCAGGTTCGTTATTCGCTCGGCAAAGACTCGCAGCGAACTCCGCCCCGAACCGCTTCACCCACCGCGCAACCAGCCAGGGCGGATGGGCGTGGGTGATGGCGATGTGTCCGATGGGGTCTTCCGCCAATGACGGCACCGGGGCGATGCCTTTCCGCAAGAGGGAGCGCAGGACGCCGTTGACCAGCGAAGCGGTCCCCCGATGGCCGTAGATCTTGGCCAGCTCAACGGCCTGATCGACGGCCACCGGAGGCGGTGTTTGGGTGTAGAGGATCTCATAAAGGGCGAGTCGCAAAATGGCCCTGATAGGGCCAGGAAGGTCCTGCAATCGCCTCCTGCAATGGGGGGCAAGATGTCTGTCGATGGTCCCTAGGTGCCGGCTGGTGCCGTAAACAAGATCGGTTATGCGGGCCCGGTCTTCTTTGGTGAGATCTGCCGTCAGTCGGGAATTGAGGGCCAGATTGACGTAGCTTTTCCGCCTTTCGGCGCTCTCGAGAACTTCAACGGCTATCCGGCGGGCTAGGGTCGCAGCCATGACTTAGCGTCTATCCCGATGCCCTCTCAGGACAAGCAGCCGGATCAGCTGCAGCACCGCCATGGCCGTCGCCGCAAGATAAGTCAGGGCAGCCGCACTTAGCACGCTCTTAGCCTTCGGCGCCTCATCGGGAGCTAGATAGCCCCCTACCTCCAAGAGCTGCATGGCCCTGGAGCTAGCGTTGTATTCCACGGGCAAGGTGACCACCTGGAAAAGGAGCGCCGCAGCGAACAGCATGATGCCAATATCCATCAAGAGCGGGCCACCGAAAAGGAAACCAAGGAAGAACAGGGGAAAGGCCATTTGGGAGCCAAAATGGGCCACCGGGAACAGATTGTTGCGAATGCCCAAAGGAACGTAATTTTGGGCATGCTGCAGTGCGTGACCCGTTTCGTGGGCTGCCACCCCCAAAGCGGCCAAGGAAGTGCTATGATACACATCCCGCGATAAACGAAGCACTCGGCTGCGGGGATCGTAATGGTCGGTCAAGTGTCCCGGGGTCATCTCCACCCTCACATCATAGAGGCCATGGCTGTCCAAAAGCTCCCGGGCTACTTGACTTCCTGTCTTGCCCCGGCGCGAAGGAACGCGCAGATAACGCTGGAAGGTGCCGGAGACCTTCGCCTGGGCATACAAGGCAAGGATCAGAGCCGGAATCAAAATGACGTAGGTCCAATCGTAATAAAAAGGCATGTAGTAACCCATTACCGAACCTCCTGTCTGGGTAGTTGTCGTTAACTGGACGCCCCCTCCTCTAACATATTACCCTTTGGGAGGCATATACTCTCCTGTTTCCCCAAAAGATTGAGCAGCGCCTCTTCGACTTCGGCAAGATTCACCTCAGTCTCAAAGCAAGGTCCTCGCGGCCGCTCGTTGGTCACTCCGAGGACTTTGAGGGGGCGGGTATCTTGAATGCCACTAGCCAGATCCCGTTCGCAGGCAATGGCCACAACCCCCCTAGGCTTGAGTTCTTTGACCAGTTGCCGGGCCCTAGTTCCTCCTGTGGTCACAGCTAAATGGAAACCATATTCATCCTGCAGGGCAAGGAGCCCGCTGACGGGGCATCGTCC
>JAAYLV010000102.1 GCA_012521755.1 Bacillota bacterium
GAAGGCAAACCCTGAGTAGATGAAATAGACGGCCAGGGCCATGAGGAAAAGCCCGCAAAGGCCGAGGATCCCGCGGTAGACCCGGGGACTGATGAAGTTCTTGCCGGCGGTCACTGCCGCGGCGATGAGGCTGTACCAGGCAAGATCGGCAAACAGGTGGCCCCCCAAGAACAAGGCTACGCCCTTAGTCCCATGTCCAAGGGCCATGTTCACATAAGCCGCCCCGATGGTGGCCCACCACATGAGCCAATAAGGGTTGGAGGCGCTGATGGTGATTCCGGCCAGGATCGGTCCTCCCTTGGCGGGGGTAGAGCCTCCCTCAAGGTCGAGGACCTGGGTCCTGGACCCGAGCCAAAGCTCCCTGCCCATCCAAAGCAAAAAGGCACCACCCACCAGGCCAATGAAGCCCGCAACAGAACCTTTAGCCAAGAATCCTCCAAGACCGAACAACAGCCCGATCACCAAAGCAAGCTCCAGCAAACCGTGGCCAAGGACCAGGAGGGGCCCCGCCCAAAAACCGATCCGTCCGCTTTCCCCGATGGTCATGGTCAGCAAGGGCCCCGGCATCATCGCCCCCGACAGCCCCACGGTGAAAGCAGTTGCAAAAATCGCCCAAGGTCCCATCATGGCCAAACCCCTCCAAAGTCTATCCTAGATTAAGACTAGATTCGTCCCCATCCGCGGCATTCCTTCTCAACCATTTGGGGGAAAATAAGAAGGATGGAAGGGCCCCGATAGCGCATATCTTGCAAGGGAGGGAGGGTTACCATGACCAAGCGGGAGCTGACGGGGGTGGCCGCGGGACTTGCCCTGTGGGGCATGATGGACCTCACCGTACGGACAACCGGTCTCGGGCAGGTCACTCTCATCAACTATCTGTCTCTCTTCGCCGCGGCCTTGGCCGGGAGCTGGATCGCGGGCCGCAACTGCGTCAAAGTCGCCAGGGCGGTGGTCTTAGCCGCCTGCCTCATCCGTTTGGTTCTCGCACCCTCCGGCGCTGTCTTCCTCCTGGCCCTAGAGCTGCTAGTTGCCTTCACCCTAGCGACTGTCGCCGGCCTCATCGTTGTCTTATACCGACTCCACCGCTTTCACCACGTCCCCCGCCGGGGACAAGACTAAAGCCTGCAGGAAACTCCCGGGGGCCCGCCGAAAACCGAGCCGGGGGGATGGGGATGGATCTAGCAATTCAGGGCCTTTCCTTTTTCCACGGCAGGCTCCCGGAAAACTCGATCATCTTGGCGACGGTCCTCAAGGTCGCAGGGGATGAGGTGCTCCTTGAGCTTCCCGGCGGAAAGCTAACCTGCCGGACCCAGATCAACCTGACCCCGGGGGAGACTCTGCTCATGCAGATCAAAGATGCGCCCGAGGGGGCAACCCTGCAGATCATGGCCAGGGGAGGGGAAGTCCCGGGTCCCCCTCCAGGGACCTTGACCGACGCAGCCCACGGGCTCTTAACCTCCCTCATCGCTCAGCGTGTGCCTCCCGACAGCCCCCTAACCCAAGAGCTCATCGCGCATCTTTCCCAAAGCTCCCCCGCGCCTGGAGAGATTCCTGCCATCCTGCACCTCATCCGGGAGGAACTGCCCGTTGATCCAAGGACCATCAAGGCCTTAGCCAGCTACTACCATCCCCGGCCGAGCCTGACCGAGTGTCTAGTCGACCTGGCTCAAAGGCTGGAAAGCCTCCCCATAGCCCCTAAAGAACCCCTCCTAGCTGCAATAAAGTCTATCTTGTCCCAGGGGCTAGATCCCATCTCCCTGGAAAATCACGGGGCTGAGGTTCTCGGTGAAAGCCAAGCTGGACCAAAGCCAGCTCCTGCGGATAGACCTTTCGTGGAGGCTTCAACTCCCGCGGCAGTGACCGATGCCCAACATGAAGCGGCAGATCCTCCGTCCCTAGTATCCGACCACCAGGATAAAGCGTCAGGTGCCTTCCCAGAGGCCTCAAGCCATCAAGAGGGGATGCTGGGCGCCCCCCAGCCTTCCGATCATCAGGGAAGGTCCCCTGGTGTCTTGCCAGGAGACAAGGCGCCAGATAAACCGCCGGCTGCTATGGACGATAACCGGGAGGCACCGCATCCACCAGCTTCCCACCGTGAAGAGGGGACCCCAGCTGCCCCTGACCCCATCGTCCGGTCGGGAGAGGCCCTCAAGGGTCTCCTGCGGGCCATGGGGGTGGATCACGAAGGGCAGCTCCTCCAGGGGTCGCCCGCGGAAACGATGAAGGGGGAGCTTCTGCGCCTCCTCCAGGCCGACTTGCCCCCGGACATCCGCCGGGCTGCGGAGGAGGTCCTAGCCCGCCTCGATGTCCAGCAGCTCCTGCCGGGGACGAGGGCCTCCTTCGACGGCCCCTTGTTCCTTGCCCACTTTGAGTTTCCCGTGAATCATGAAGGACGCCCCCAGGACGTCAGGGTCACCCTTCAAGGGAAAGGTCCAGGGGCTGAGGGGATCCTTAGGCTCCACTTCCTCCTTGAGGCGAACCACTTGGGAACCTTGGAGTTCGAGCTCATCTTCAACGGGAAAAAGGTCAGCTGCACAACCCGGGCCAAGGACGGAGGGGCTTTGGCCTTCCTCCAGGATCGGGCGGAGCATTGGCCAAAGCTGTTTGAGGGGCTTGGCTATGAGCTCATCCACCACCGCTTCCGCCTGGCCGCGGCCAGGGAAGAGGGTAGATTCGGCAGGGTCGACATTAAGGCATAGGAGATGAGATGATGAAGAAAGCCGTGGCCCTAGGCTACGATCCCGAATTAGACATCGCCCCCCGCGTACTAGCCAAGGGAGAAGGAAAACTAGCGGAGAAGATCATCGCCATCGCCAAGGAGGAGAGCATCCCCCTTTACTCATCGCCCGACCTCGTTGCCTCCCTCCTGAAGATCGACCTCGATGCCAACATACCCCCGGAGCTTTACCAGGTAGTAGCCCAGGTGTTGGCCTTGGTCTACCGGCTTGATAGGGAGTATGGGGCGAGGAGATCCCCGTAAGGCTCTGCCGCCATTCCCGCCGCGGAGGGCCTCCATCCTCCGCGTCCGCGGCGAAAACGCCGCGGCTGCCGCCGCGGAAAGATGGGCTAGCCGGCATCGGTATCGGCCCTAGTGCGGCGGGGCGCCTCACCGGTGATGGCGGAAAAAGGCCTTGGTCAAAATGTTCCCGGGGCCCCTGGGAGGGAAACCGTGGATAAAGCCTTCAGGTGTCTAGGGCCGACAATGCCGGCGTTGACATACCCAGATTAAAGCAGACCAGGGGCTCCTGGTCTTCAAAGTTAACACTCTCCTAGAGGTCGCGCTGGCACCCTAGGGTTAAGATAATGCCCCGTCGCAATGGGGCTTGGATAACAGGCCGAACCTAGTGGAAAGGGTTGCAGGTGGCGAGGGAGGACCATTTGGCCGGAAGGGGGACTAGGCGTTGTACGACCTATTGATTAAAGGCGGCACCATCATCGACGGTACAGGCACTCCGGGGTTTACTGGCGATGTCTTAGTCGACGAGGGCAAGATCGTTGCTGTTGGCAGGTTGAGCACCGCTGCTAAAAGGATCATCCAAGCCGATGGACTGGTCGTTGCTCCGGGCTTCATCGATGCCCACAGCCACTCGGATCTGAAGCTTTTTGCCGATCCCTTGGCAAGAGAGAAGATCCTCCAAGGGATCACCACCGAAGTCCTCGGTCAAGACGGCTTGGGGGTGGCCCCTGTGTCCGAAGCGGCCGGGGAGCTGGGAAGTTTTGTCCGACCTCTCCTAGGGACCCTGGATAGATGGGGATGGCGGACCGTCGGGGAATACCTGGATGCCCTCCAAAGGGCAAGGCCGGCAGTCAACGCGTGCGTTCACGTCCCCCACGGAACGATCCGCATGGCCGTCATGGGGCTCGGGGACAAGAAAGCGACCGACGATGATCTTTCCGCGATGGCCTCCCTCATCAGACAGGGGATGGATGAAGGGGCAATCGGCCTTTCTACAGGGATAGTCTATGCCCCGGCGGCCTTCAGCGACCGCCGGGAGCTGGTTGCCCTCTGCCGGGCCGCGGCTGAGAAAGACGGCGTCTTTACCATCCACATGCGAAGCGAAGCTGCCGGCGTTGTGGAAAACGTTGAAGAGACCATCGCCATAGGTCAAGAGGCGGGGGTGAGGGTCCACATCTCCCACCATAAGGTCTCCGGCATGACCAACTGGGGGAAATCCAAGGAAACCTTAAGCCTCATGTCCATGGGACGGGCGCAGGGGCAGGAAATCACCTGCGATCTTTATCCTTACACCGCCGGCTGTACTATGCTCCGCACCTTGCTGCCGCCCTGGTCCTTGGAGGGGGGAGTCGGGGGGATCCTCCACAACCTTGCCGATCCTTCAGGTAGGGCCCGCATCAAGGAGGACCTGCAAAGGGGCCTGCCGGGTTGGGAGTCGACCGCCCGGGCCGTCGGCTGGGAGAACATCGTCGTCACTAACGTCGGTCCTTATCAAGGCCAGGAGCTTGAAGGACTCTCCCTCGCCCATATCGCCGCGCTCATGGCCAAAGACCCCATCGATGCTCTGATGGACCTCCTCCTCATCGAGAAGGGCCAACCCTCCATGATCACCTTCCAACAGGATGA
>JAAYLV010000103.1 GCA_012521755.1 Bacillota bacterium
CGTTAAAATACTCTTTCGTTAGCAGGGATGTAGTATTAGTTAGAGAATATATGATTTGCATTCACTATTTGAAAGGGGAGATAAACGGATGCGCCGACTCATCTTAGTTTTGCTCGCCTTGACGATGGTCATGGGCCTGTTGGGATCAGTCTCGGCTAAAGAGTGGGTTGAAATCGATGAGTTCAAGATCGGCAAAGTACTGCATATGACGGGAGACGTGGCCTTAACCGGCGAGAAGCAGCGGAAAGGACTAGAGCTCGTCCTCGATCAGATCAACGCTGCCGGAGGCATCAACGGAGTGCCCATCAAGGTCATCTACGAGGATGACATGGGGACGAACCCGGGGGCCATTTCCGCGTTGAACAAGCTCCTCTATGACCATGAAGTGGTTGTCACCTTCGCGACCGTCCGCAGCACCATGGTCCACGCCCTAGCCCCAATTATCCAAGACGAGGAGATTCCAGCAATCTTCGGAGGCAGTGCCTGGTCCCTCAGCGAACTGCGCAATCCCTGGATGTTCCGCGTTCGCTGCGACGACCGGACTGTCGGCACCGCCATGGCCAAGTTCCTCGTGGAAGGCCTAGGCCACAAGAAGATCGCCGCCCTCCACGACTCGGACTCCTTCGGCACCGGAGGCTACCAGGAGACTGCTCGGGCCTTGAAAGAGCTTTATGACATCGAACCGGTCACAGTGCAGAAGTATGCATCGGGAACCAAAGACTACACCGCCCAGTGGATGGCCATCAGGGACAGCGGCGCCACCGCCGTCTTCGGTTGGGGAACCCGCTCCGAGGACGACGGCATTATCCTCAGGCAGCGGAAGGAATTGGGGCTCGATCACCTCGATTTCGTCGGCTCAGCATCCTACTCAACGCAAACCACCCGGGACATTGCCGGCGATACTGTCTTTGGCGTCTACAGCCTGGCCGACTTTAGCTGGACCAACACGGATCCTTATCAGCAGGAGCATATCCGCCAGATGAATGAGAAGTGGGGGATCATGCCCGATACGGATACCACTTGGACCAGCACAGGCCTCATCATTCTGGCCGATGCCATCAAGCGGGCCGATGTGCTGAAGACCGAAAACGGCAAGCACTACATGCGGCCCCTCGAGGAGACCCGCAGGCGCATCCGGGATGCTCTGCGCGAAACCAAGGACGTGCAAACACCCCTGGGCAAGGCGACTTGTGACGTCTGGCAGAACATGATCCACTCCATCAACGTGATCCAAGTCGACCCCGGCCCCGATGGCGAGCGGCACATCCAGACCGTCACCGTCGATTTCGAACCGTACAAATAGGACAGCTGGTCTCCCAGCTGAAAGTGCAAGCCGCCTTCAGCAGCAAGAAGGCGGCTTGCCTTATTATGTCTCTTACCGCCGACCGCCGGAGACGATTATTACCTCACCGGTAATCCCCGCCGATTCGTCGCTCGCCAAGAAAAGGGCCGTTGCCGCGATCTCTTCGGGAGTGACGAACCTGCGCAGGGGCGTGTCGCTAGTGGTCTTGGCAACCATCTCTTCATAGGTCAAGCCGTGATCCCGGGCCCTTTTGTGCATGACCCGCTCGATCCTTTCGCCTTCCACCGCGCCGGGACAAATCACGTTGACCCGGATATTATCAGGCCCCACTTCCCAGGCAACCGCTTTGGCCATGCCGATCATGGCCCACTTGGAGGCGCAGTAGGGGCTGCGGTTGATGATCCCCCGGGTCCCTGCCAGGGAGGAAATGTTGATGATGGAGCCTTGCTTTCGGGAACGCATGTGGGGAATTACCTGCTTGCAGCAAAGGAAGGCTGAAGTCAAGTTCACCGCCATGGTGTGGTCCCAATCGGCCAGGGAGATCCCTTCGATGGGGCTGTTTGGACCTTCAATGCCCGTATTGTTCACCAGAATGTCGACCTTGCCGAAGGTCGCGATGGCTTGATTGACCGCCTCCTCCACGGTCTTCTCTTGGGATGCGTCTCCAGGGAGAACCAGGGCCCTGCGCCCAAGGCTCCTGGCCTCGCCGGCCACCTCTTCCAGGGGCCCTGCCGTCCGGGCCAGGAGTACCAGATCCGCACCCTCTCTAGCCAAACGCTGGGAGATGGCCCGGCCGATGCCCTTGCCGCCTCCGGTGATCATAGCTACTTTGCCTTGTAGTATCATCAGGTCGTCCCTCCCAAAGATTGGACAAACAACTTGATCCGCTCCAGCGCCTCTTCGATTTCCTCGTAGCTGCTGGCATAGGAAATCCTGACAAATCCTGCCCCCGCTTGGCCAAAAACGTCCCCAGGCACCACAGCCACCCCCGCCTCCGCGAGGAGCCGGGAGGCGAACTGTTCTGCCGCGAGTCCACACCCCCGTACATCGACGAAGGCATAGAAAGCGCCCCGCGGTCTTGGACAGCGAAGGCCCGGGATGGCATTGAGTCCCTCCCAGAGCAAAAGCCGGCGCCGGTCGAACTCCCTGACCATATTCGCCACACAATCCTGGGGTCCTGTGAGCGCGGCCAGCGCCCCGTACTGGGCAAAGGATGCGGCACAGGTGGTATTATGTTGATGCACCTTGTTGATGGTGGCTGCCAGACTCTTCGGGGCGGCCACATAACCTACCCGCCAGCCAGTCATGGCATAGGCTTTGGAAAAGCCATTGATGATGATGGTCCGCTCTTTCATCCCCGGGAGCGAGGCGATGCTAACATGCTGATGGCCATCATAGGTCATCTTATGGTAGATCTCGTCGGTCATGATGTAAAAGCCGTACTCCTTGGCCAGGACGCTGATGGCTTCCAAAATGTCTTTCGCGAGCATCCCCCCCGTTGGATTATGGGGGGTGACTAGGACTACCAGCTTGGTCTTCGGCGAAAGGAGGCTCTGGAATTCCTCCAAGTCGATTTGGAAATCCATCTCTGCCTTGAGGGCATAAGGGATGGGGCGGCCATGGGCCATAGAGGTAGCCACCGGGTAGTTTACCCAGCCAGGATCGGGGACGAGCACCTCATCGCCCGGATCGACCAAGGCCATGATAGTATTGAACACCCCTTCCGCAGCTCCCGCCGTGATGATGATCTCCCCTTCTGGGTCGTAGGTTGCTCCCAGTTCCTTTTCCAGGGACTTGCTGACAGCTTCCCGGAGGGGAAGGATGCCCCAGTTGGAAGTGTAGTGGACTTTGCCTTCCTGGAGGGCTGCCATCGCGGCTTCTTTAATGTGGGCCGGGGTGTCAAAATCCGGGCGGCCGATTTCCAGGTGAACAATCCTTCTTCCTTCGGCCTCGAGGGCCCGCGCCTGTTCAAAAACGCGGCGAATCCCTGAAGGAGGAATCCCTGCCATCCGCTTGCTGACTCCTAAAGTATTCACCGTCGCTCCTCCCCTTGACAGTACTTGCGCTCCTTTTACTCTACCCCGGTGTTTTCAGTATTCCTTGCCGACTCTTCCCTTTCCTGCCAATATCCTCCAACAATGAAAAGTCGCCATCGACAGGATGAAGCTTCCGCCACTTCCCCTTTACACCGCGCTGCCGCGGGCATATAATCTAACCAACAGGGTCCTTCGGGGCGGGGTGCGAAGCGCAGCCTTCTATTCCCCACCGGTGGTGATGCCTCCATGAGAGGACGAGCCCATCAGCCCCAGCGGTTGATCTGGTGAGAATCCAGAGCCGACGGTATAGTCCGATTGGGAGAAGGAACGAGCCTTAGATCCTTATTCCTTTTGCCGCCACCCCCCCCCCGAACCATCCGGGGGGCTTTTGTTTCGAGAGGAGGAGAGTCATGGACAGAATGCGCACCTTTACCTTGACCGGATTGTTTGCAGCTTTGGTCGCCTTGTCCACCATGGTCATCCATGTGCCGGTGGTGGCCACCGGAGGCTTCGTCAACGTTGGGGATGCGATGATCTTCATCGCCGGGATCCTTCTAGGCGGAAAGGCTGGACTCCTTGCCGGAGGAATCGGTTCAGCCCTCGCGGATGTTCTCCTCGGTTACTCCCATTGGGCCCCCTGGACTTTGGTCATCAAGGGAATTGAGGGATGGATCGCCGGCCGTTTGGGATCGCCGAGCTTCCGCGGGGCAAAGGGCCTGCCAAAGTCAGTCATCATGGCCCAGGCCCTGGCCGCCGCCTGGATGGTCCTCGGCTATTACCTCGCGGGAGGATTCATGCTTGGCTTCAAGGTAGCCCTGACGGAGATCCCCGCCAATTTGATTCAAGGTGGCGCGAGCATCTTGTTCGCCTCCATCCTCCTCTATGCTCTCCGCGGAGTGAAGGGCATCGTCTCAGAGAGAGCTCGGTAATAACTGACAGTCTCTTCCCAGCCGCCGACGCAGGAGATAGACCGCCCGCGGCGAACCAATGGCCATGCAGGTGATTACGCTGCGATGGAGGGATAGACTAGGGTGCGAAGATTCTTTGCGTTCGTCGTCGACCATCCCAAGCCGATCCTGGGGGTATTCTTGGTCATCACCCTACTCATGGGTTCTTTCCTCTTCCGGCTGCGCATCGACACCGACATCAGGCGCATGGTGGGCAAGGATCAGGCCGTCATCGCTGAACTTGACGAAATCGTCGATGAATTTGGCGCGCAGACTTATCTGTTGATCACCCTGAAAGCAGACGACGTATTCGACCCCGCGACCCTAGCTTTCCTCCAGCGGGTGGCCGATGAAGTGGAAGGGCTGCCGGGAGTGATCGAAGTCCGCCACCCCCTCAACTTGGAGATCATCCAAGGGAGCGAGTGGGGAATTGAGATAAGGCCGGTGGTCGCATCCCTCCCCACCACCGGGGAGGAGATCGAGGCTTTTCGCCAAAGCCTCTTGGCCAACGCCCACGGGCGGCAGTTGGTGTCAGCCGATGGGCGAGGCGCGCTAATCATAGCCAAGCTGGACCCGGACATCCTGGGCACCAAGGGCGAGTGGGAGCTCGCCCGGCGGGTGGAAGACCTGCTCGCCCGGGAAAAAGACTACGAGCTCTACGCCAACGGCGACATCGTGGTCAACTACTATGCCAATACTTACATTCTCAATGATGTGGCTCGCATGCTGCCCCTAGCCGCTCTCGTTATTTTCACCATCCTCTACCTTTGCTTCCGCAGCCACTGGGGCATCATCATTCCTTTACTCACTGTCCTCGTCAGCCTCATTTGGTGTTTAGGGCTCATCGTCCTGCTTGGATATCCGTTAACGATGGTCTCCACCATCATCCCGGTAATCCTGGTGTCCATGGCCAGCGCCAACGGAATCCACATCCTTAACCGCTACCGGGAGGAGTTGGCTCTTGGAGGAGACCTGCGGGACTGCATCATCCAGACGATGCTCCACTTGACGAGTCCCATCACCATGAGCGCCCTCACCACAGTGGCCGGCTTCCTGACCCTCCTCACCTCCTTTGTCCCGCCAATCCGCGAGTTCGGCTGCTTCACCGCCTTCGGCATCTTCATCGGCCTTCTCTTTTCCCTCGTTGGCCTGCCCGCCGTCATTACATGCCTTGGCATCCAGGAGACCGCGAGGGGGAATCAAGAAGGTCGGTTAAGCCGCGCCTTGGGCAGCCTGGCGGCCTTGGTCAATAATCACCACCAGAAGATCATCTGGGGGACTGGGCTGGTGTTCGTCGCCTTCCTCTTTGGCATCCCCAAACTGACGGTGGAAGCCAATTTCGTCGAGTACTTCAGACAAGACAGCCCCATCGTCCGGGCCATCCGGGAATTGGAGGAGCTCTTCGGCGGATTCTCCCAGTTGGCCTTGGTAGTTGACACCGGGGAAGAAGACGGATTAAAGGAGCCGGAGAACCTGCGGTTGATGCAATCCTTGGAAGATTACATGGAAGGCAGGAAGGAAATCTCCAGGACCTCTTCCCTGGTGGGACTAGTTAAGGAAATCAATCAGGCCTTCCATGACGGCGATGAGTCCCACTACCGCATACCCGACACGAGGGAGGAGATCGCCCAACAGCTCCTGCTTTTCACCATGTCCGGCGGTTCGGGCATCGATTCCCTGGCCAGCTACGACTTCCAACGGGGCCTGATTACCGGCGCCTTGGCCAATCTTACCACTAAACAAACGAGCCAAGTTGTGACCGACCTGGAGGAATACGCCAAGGGTCAGCTGGCCGCGGCGGGGTTAAAAGGCCGGGTGGCGGGGCTGCCGAAGATCACCGTTGTCCTCATGGAACAGTTCGTCAGGGGTCAGATCACCAGCCTTTTCTGGGCCATCACCACAGTCACCCTCATCGTCGTTTTGATCATGAAGTCTTGGCTCTTGGGGATGATCACCGCTCTGCCTTTGACGGTGACCATTGGCATCGTCTTCGGCGTCATGGGTTACTTTGGCATCCCCCTTGATTTTGCCACCACCATGATTGCCTCCATCTGTTTTGGAATGGGCATCGACTACGCGATCCATTTCGTCAGCCGCTACATCCAGGAGAGGGCTGGGGGGCTAGATCACAAGGGAGCTGTCAACATCACCATCAAGAGCACGGGGATGGGCATTTTCTTCAACGCCCTAACCTTGATCCTCGGCTTTGGCATCCTCGTCTTGTCCAACTTCAACCCCCTGATCATGTTTGGGCTCCTCATCGCCTTGACCATGGTCATCAGCTGCACGGCCACCCTCGTCCTGGTCCCCACCGTCTTAGGCAGGATTAGCCCAGCTAGAATGGGCGCCATCCTCCAGCAACAATCAATTTTGAAGGAGTGAGTGTTGGGATGCAAAAGGCAGTGATTGCAATTCTCTCCCTCCTCGTCCTGGTTTTCCCGGCAGGTGCAGCGGATCTCACGGCCGATGAGATCCTCGACCGGGTGGAAGGTGAAATGGCCTTTACGGGCGATGGCACCGCGGTCATTGAACTCATCACCGTCAATCCCAAGGGAGCCCAGCGCAAGCACGAGCTAAAGGTATGGCGGAAGGAAGACCCCGACGAGACTAGCAAGCAATTGCTCGAATACTTGAGCCCCCCTGATGTCAAGGGAACCAAGTTTCTCAGCATCACACCGCCGGAAGGCGACTCATCCATGTGGCTCTATCTGCCGGCCCTGGGCAGGGAGCGCCGGATCGCCGGCCATACGACCAAAGACACCTTCATGGGCACCGATTTCACCTACGAAGAGATCGGCGGCTCCCGGGATTTCACCAAGGAATACAAGGCGATACGGCTGCCCGATGAAACCTTCGATGGCTACCCGTGCTACGTCCTCGAGCTATCCCCCGCCGCGGATGGGGCGGAATACGGGCTGGTGAGAATGTGGGTATGGCAAGATGAGTTCCTGCCCCTCCAGATCCAGTTCTTCAATAAAGGGCTGGAGCAGAGCAAGGTGCTCATCAATCGGGAAATCAAAGAAGCAGCCGGACGGCTGACACCCCACCAGATCACCATGGAGAACACCTTGAAGCGGACGAAAACCATCATCAATCTGTTAGATGTGGAAGAAGTCGAACTGCCCGATGACCTATTCAGCCTGCGGGAGCTTCGGCGCTAAGGGGAGGGAAAGGTATGCTGAGGAGCCTCTGCTTAGGATTTCTAGCCTTGTCCCTCATGGCCTCCCCCGCTTTGGCCTTGGAGGTAGGCGGGACCTTGTCCTACGAGGCCATTTACCAATTGGAAAAGGAAGAACTGGCCCGGAGCCGCTTGGCTCTGAAAGCAAGCATCCAAGAGCAGCTCCCCATCGGCCGGCTTTACAGCTCCCTGTTGGGATGGCTAGATCCGAAAGATGAAGACCACTTAGAACTTGAGCAGCTGTATGTCGATATCTACACCCCCTCGGCGGATCTTCGCATTGGGCGGCAGCTTGTCAGCTGGGGCACCGCGGATGGGATCAACCCGACGGACTACATCAATCCAAAAGACCTCTTCGATCCCCTCGAGGCAGAATTCCGGAAGAAGCCCTTAACCATGGTCCAGGCCACCTACTACGGATCGCAAGGCAGCATCACCGGCGTGATCGTCCCTGAGTTCAACGGCCAAGAAGTGCCTGAACAAGTGGCTGAGTCCTTCCCTATTGAGTTCCCTGAGCCAAAGGAGCCTGAGGACTGGCAAGAGAGAATCCAGTACGGCCTCCGGGCAGAGACCTACCTGGCCGGCTACGACTGGCAGCTAAGCCTTTACCGGGGATGGGACCCGTACCCTGCCCTGTGGTCCATAGCTCAACCAAACCCTCAAGGGGACCCGCTAGTGATCCTGAGTCCTCATGCGAGCTATCGGCGCATCACCAAGGCGGGCCTGGCCTTTGCCGGAACTTTAGGCGATGTGGGCCTTTGGGGGGAAGGGGCCCGGATGTGGCCAGAGAAGATCCGTGAGCTCGAGGATAATCCCCTGGCTTTTTCCGCAAATGATCCATGGACCCAGATGATTGTAGGGCTAGATTACACCTTCCTGGCTGATCTTTACACATCGGTCCAGTACCTTTGGCAAAGCCGTGGCTCCGCCTTCATTCCCTATGGTCAAGATGATAAGGCCCAAAGCTACCTCATCCTTCAGGGCCGCTACACCCACTGGGACCATGAATTGGAGCTTGTTGGGATGACCAACATTACCGACGGTAGTTGGGTCCTCAACCCCAAGTATGCCTACCGGGCGGCCCCCGCGGTCAAGGTTTATGTAGGCGGTAGATTTTTCTGCGGGGATGGGGATAGCGAGTTTGGTCAGGCCCAGGATGAAGACATGGTCAAAGCCGGGATTGAATTTAGCTTCTAAAGGATGCCGCCCCTGGGGCGGCATTTTCTTCGCAACGGGAGGGAAAGCGGCTGGAATGAAGAATTTCCATACTATGCGCCCAATTACCTCAATCTTTGCCTATGGGTCATGTCCCCTGAATAATGCCAGGATGGAGGAAAGTCTATGCCCTTACGAATGATCCACGCAGGTCTCTTAATTGACGGCCACGGGGGCGAACCAAAGGAAAACGTGACCATCCACCTAGATGAGGGCCGCATCACCGTCATTGAGGAGGGTCACA
>JAAYLV010000104.1 GCA_012521755.1 Bacillota bacterium
CGTGGTATCGGGACATTGAAGTATTCGCTGGTGAGACGACGTCGAAAACCGTTAGGATCGGCGGCATGGGTAGATTGCGCATAAGGCTCTTGTCCGGTGATGAGCCCGTGAGCACCGACGGTTGGTTTGTGGTGTTCAAAGAAGATGGAGAGTATGCGGGTGAGCTTAAGAAAGTATCGACGGGCAATTACGAAGCGGAGCTTCCGGAGGGGTTGTATCACGTTCAGGGAATCAACCTGGCGCCAGGCGTGTGGGAGGAGTGGTACCGGGACATTGAGGTGTCCGCTGGTGAGACGACGTCGAAAACCGTTAAGATCGGCGGCATGGGTAGATTGCGCATAAGGCTCTTGTCCGGTGATGAGCCCTTGAGCACCAACGGAGGGTTCGCGGTGTTCAAAGAAGATGGAGAGTATGCGTGTGACCTTAAGGAAGTGTCGCCGGGCACTTATGAAGCAGAGCTTCCGGAGGGGTTGTACCACGTTCAGGGCATACACCTGGCGCCGGGTGAGCGGGAGGTGTGGTGCCGGGACATTGAAGTAATCGCCGGTGAGACGACGTCGAAAACCGTTAGGCTTGGCGGCATGGGGCGACTGCGTATAAGGCTCTTGTCCGGTGGTAAGCCCTTGAGCACCGACGGATGGTTTGCGGTGTTCAAAGAAGGCGGTTATTACGTTTGTGACCTTGAGGAAGTGTCACCGGGCAATTACGAGGCAGAGCTTCTGGAGGGGTTGTATCACGTTCAGGGCATCAACGTGGCGCCGCGTGTACAGGAGGCGTGGTACCAGGACATTGAGGTATTCGCTGGTGAGACGACGTCGAAAACCGTTAGGATCGAAGACTAGGATCAGACCCCTCCTTAATGGTGAGTGGTGCACCGATATGTGGATCGTGACTGCCGAATGAGATGATGACGTGGGCGATGCACAGATGACAAGGATAGGCACCATTATCAGAGCTTCCAGACCCACTGTGTGCGGGGAGTCGTAATCAAGGGAGGCGAGACGCTGGATATGGAGGTGGAATTGCCCTTCTGATTGACGTATTCGGTGTGACTGGAGCGGGCGCCAAGTCGCCCGCTCCTTGCTGTTCTTGGGGGGGCCCCTTGCCAAGGGGCTAGGTCTGCTGTACACTGATGCTTGTATTGCAAAGAAGAAGTGGAGGCAGGCATACCCTTGAAAGTCGGCATAATGGGTTTACCACAGGTTGGCAAGACAAGTGTCTTTCGTCTACTAACGGGCAATGGGGTGACCGCTAAGGGCCGCGCCGGCATTGGTGTTGCTTCCATTCCCGACGATCGCCTCGATCGGTTGAGTGAGATGTACCGACCCAAGAAGACAACCTATGCTACTCTAACGTGCATCGATACCGAAGCCTTCTCCCCCGGGGAGGGAGTGCCCCGCTTTCTCAACGGTCTGCAAGACGCGGATGCCTTGATTCAGGTGGTGGGCGGGATCGTCGCGGAGGACCCGGCCGCCCAATTGATGGCAATCCAAGAAGAGTTGGCCTTGGTTGATTGGGGGCTCCTCGACACCAGATTGGAACGACTGCGCAAGGAGGGGCGGCGGGTTCAAACCAACGGTTTGGAGCTTAGTCTGCTGGAGCGAGCCCGCAGTGCGCTGGAAAGGGGCAGGCATCTGCGGACGATGGAGTTTAGCGATGAGGAGCGTCGCCTCCTGCAAGGTTATTCTCTGTATACCATGAAGCCGTTGATTGTCGCCGTCAATGTGGATGATGAAGCCTCGCTGGAGGAGTATCCCGGCAAGGAAGAGATCGCCCGCTGGGCTGACGAACAAGCTGTGACGGTGGTGCCCCTTGCAGCTCAGCTGGAGTGGGAAGTAGCTCAACTGCCTCGGGAAGATCAGGGGGCCTTCATGAGGGATCTAGGACTGTCAGAGCTTGGCATCCTGCGGGTGGCTCGGGTAGTCTACACCCAATTGGGTCTAATCTCGTTTTTCACCGTGGGGGAAGATGAAGTCCGGGCATGGACCATCAAACAGGGAGCGACGGCGAGGAAAGCCGCGGGGAAGATCCACAGTGACATCGAACGAGGATTCATCAGGGCTGAAGTCGTCTCGTATCATGACTTGATTGAGCTGGGTTCGATGGCTAAAGTCAAGGACGCAGGTCTCCTTCGCTTAGAGGGGAAAGACTATGTCATGGCCGATGGGGACGTGGTTTCTTTCCGATTTAATGTCTGATACTGCGCTGGGATGCGCCCTCCAGATATTAGAGAGGTCCGAGGTTCATCTTGCTGTCCCGGAGGTTTGCACCAATCGGCTAA
Source organism: Bacillota bacterium (assembly GCA_012521755.1). Taxonomy (GTDB): domain Bacteria; phylum Bacillota; class Limnochordia; order JAAZLZ01; family JAAZLZ01; genus JAAZLZ01. The sequence continues at coordinate 2,282 of JAAYLV010000104.1, forward strand.
TTGATATCAGTGGATAAAAACTAGAAGCCCGCGATGGGCTTCTAGACGTTATCGTTGCTGGCCCGCCCGCCAGGACTTGAACCCGGGACCTCCTGATCCGAAGTCAGGCGCTCTATCCAGCTGAGCTACGGGCGGATGTGATCCTGCAATGGAATCCTACCACAATTTCGCCCGACGCGCAAGGGGGGGAGGAGTCGGGGACGGTGTTAAGTAGCAGTGGCCATGACGGGTTCCTTCTGCCGTGGTTCGTCCTGCCCGCCTGGAACCCAGTCATGGCCACTGATGTCAAGAGGGCGGCCACGTTCCGGAATCTGCACCACTGTCCGGCATGCTAATCCCGGAATGTGATGACCTTTCTTAGCTTAGCAGGTCACTTACCATGCAAGCTGCGCCATTTGGCCGAATTGGGGAAGAACAAGGCTTCTCCGTAAACGTCCTTCTTGAAGTCGCGGATAGCGATCTGGGCTTCCTCCGACGTCAGGAATTCGACAAACTGCATGGTCAAATCGTAGTTGACATTGGGAAATCTTTCGGGGTTCACTGGAATCAAAGTGATGAAGTTTAGCATCGCTTCGTCTTTCTCTACCAAGACGATTAGGGTGATTTCGTTCTTGAGAACTAGATAGGTGGCCCGGTCGATGACGGTGTAAGCTTGTCGTTCATTGGTGTAGCGGAGGGTGGCGGCGTTGCCTTGTGGCCCACCTTCCCAGATCAAGTACCAGTCGCCTTCGGGTTCCAATCCCGCTGCTTTCCAAAGATTCATCTCCGCCACGTGGGTGCCCGATAGGTCGCCGCGGCTGATGAAGAGAGATTCGGTGTCCATGATCCGCTTCAGTGCCTCGCGGAGGGGAAGCCCTTTAATCCCGGCCGGATCCTCTTTGGGCCCGACGATGACGAAGTCGTTGTACATCAAATCGATTCGCTCAGTGCCGTAGCCTTCGGCTACAAACTGTTCCTCTAATTCCTTGGCGTGTACTTGAACTAAGTCAAATTCACCAGTCTTGGCCATTTCCAGGGCCTTGCCGGTACCAGCTTTTGCGTATTCGACTTTGATGCCGGTCTTTGCTTCGAAAAGCTCGATTAGCGTGTCCACAATGCCGGCATCAACAGGGCCTATGGTGGTGGCCATGCGGATTACCCGTTCAGAACATGCTCCGACTCCAGCCATCACGAGAACCATGGAAAGACCGACTAGAATAAGGAAGTATTTGTTCAAGAACGCTCCCTCCTGTCTCTTATTAGTCTTGCGGGAATTGTCGATAGGTCAGCTCGCACCTCCTTTGCCTGCGTACTCAAAGGACGTTATGTACAAGTAGACATAACGAACAGACAATCTTTCCATTCGATGGGTATCAAGCCTTTTCCTTCCCCAGATCAGGTCTAGTGACGCGAGTTTCAATAACGGGGAGGCTAGTTGTCCATAACGGATTGGACCAGGTCTGGTGGTTTGCAGGTGCGCGGGAGGAGGATTCCACAGACGGCCCAGGTTCTATTGAGCCCGGGATCGGCCTACCTCCTACGGGAGAGGTATCCTGGGTAGTGATGAGGATTCCTGGAAAATTGACGGGGTGGAGGTTCACAAGAGCCGATTCATGTGGTAGAATGTATGGCGACGAATGTGTGAGCCATTAGCTCAGCAGGTAGAGCACCGGACTTTTAATCCGGGTGTCGGAGGTTCGAATCCTCCATGGCTCACCATTAGATGCGAGAGTGGTGGAACTGGCAGACACGCAAGATTTAGGATCTTGTGCTGCAAGGCGTGGGGGTTCGAGTCCCCCCTCTCGCACCATAACTTCCAATCCAGGCGGAGAAAATTCCGCTGCTTTTTTTGCATGGGAAGTCTTGGCGGCCAGGGAGCCAAAACCAAGAATATATTGGCAAGGCATCTTGAGGGAGGAACGATAAATGAAGGTGCATGTTGAAAGGCGACCCGGCAGCCGGGTCTTCATGGAAGTGGAAGTGGAAGAAAGTCGAGTCGCAGAGGCTATCGATAAGGCTTATCGGAAGTTGGTTAAGCAGGTGAATATACCTGGCTTTCGCCGCGGCAAGGCGCCTCGGCACGTTTTCGAACTGCATGTAGGCAAGGAATTCTTGTACAGCGAAGCGATGGAGGGGCTCGTCGCCGACAATTACCACGCGGCTGTTATCCATCATGAACTAGATCCCATTGGCACCCCCAAGTTCGATGTCGAACCGTTGGAAGATGGCAAACCTTTCAAGTTCACCGTTGAGGTGGATGTCAGGCCTGAAGTTGTTTTGGGGGAGTACAAGGGTTTAACGGTTGATAAAGTCATTATGAGAATTGATGATGCTAAACATGTGGAACCGGCCATTGAACGACTTAGGGAAGAAAATGCAGAGCTGGTCGTTGTTGAACGGACGGAAGTGCAAGAGGGCGATTTTGTCCTCATCGACTTTGAAGGCTACGTAGATGGCCAGCCCTTCCCCGGAGGAGCTGCCAAAGGCTTTCTCCTCGAGATCGGCAGTGGGATGTTGGTTGAGGGGTTTGAAGAGCAGCTCGTCGGCGCTAAAGTGAATGAAGAGACCGAAGTCAATTTGGTCATGCCTGAGGACTATCCGGCGGAGGAACTAGCCGGCAAGGATGTGTCCTTCAAAGTAGTCGTCAAGGAGATCAAGGAGAAACGGCTGCCAGAGCTAAGCGATGAATTCGTCAAAGATGTGGCCAACTGTGAGTCCGTGGAAGAGCTGAGGGAACAGATGCGCCTCGGGATGGAACGGGCTGTTGAAGACGAGGCGGAAAGATATGTGCGAAGCCAGCTCGAGAAGCTGGTGGTGGACAATGCTGAGCTTGAGGCTCCCGCAGGATTGGTAGAGAGGGAGCTCGATCGATTGATTGCCGTCCTGAGGAATGACCTGGCGCGCAGGGGCTTTTCCCTGGAGGATTACATGGAGAGCGCCGGCGTTGATATGGAGCGACTGCGAAACGATTTTCGGGAAAGGGCAGAATGGAACGTTCGGCGGGACTTCGTCCTGTATTCTATTGCCGAGAACGAAGGAATTCAAGTCGCACAGGAAGAAATAGAAACCATGATTGAGGGCATGCTAAGTGCCGAATCCGATCGTGACCAAGCTCGGGAGGAATGGTGGGGGGTTGTCGGCGATCTATTGTTGAAGTCCAAAGTCATGGATTTCCTGGTGGAAAATGCCGAGATTAGAGTAGTAGAGAAAGACGATGCTGCTACAGAGGAGACGCCAGGGGAAGAGACGGAATAGCGTCCTCTCCAACACAACAACAAGGAGGTGCCCCTTCTGTAGTCGGCCCTCGTGGGAGAGCATATATTGAAGGGGAGGTTGGGAGTATATGAGCACCTTAATACCCATGGTGGTTGAGCAGACGAATCGGGGAGAAAGGGCGTATGACATTTACTCCCGGTTGCTCAAGGAGAGAATAGTCTTTATCGGCGGACCTATCGATGACTATACGGCCAACCTAGTTATTGCTCAGCTGCTCTTCTTGGAAAGTGAAGATCCCGATAAGGATATTCATCTATATATCAACAGCCCGGGGGGTGTGGTGTACTCGGGATTGGCCATTTACGACACGATGCAATACATCCGTCCTCCGGTGTCAACGATTTGCATCGGTATGGCCGCTAGCATGGCTGCTCTGCTGCTCACGGCAGGGGCCAAGGGGAAGAGATTCGCGCTGCCTTATTCCCGCATCATGATTCACCAGCCCATGGGAGGAGTTAGAGGCCAAGCGACGGAGATCGAAATTGAGGCTCGCGAGATTTTGCGGCTGAAACGAATCGGACATGAGATCCTGGTGAAGCATACAGGTCAGGAGCTAGCCAGGGTGGAACAGGATACGGAAAGGAATTACTACATGTCCGCCGAGGAAGCTAAAGAGTACGGTCTGATCGATGGCATCTTGGATAAAGGGCTTAAGGCGGCGGAATAATCCAGGGGCCTTCGCAAATTCAGTGGTGATGCTTCCTGAAGAGGTGATATGATGTTTAAGTTCGGGGAGGAGAAGGGCCAACTCAAGTGCTCCTTCTGTGGCAAGATTCAAGAGCAAGTCAAGAAACTGATCGCTGGCCCCGGGGTTTACATCTGCGATGAATGCATTGAGCTCTGCAACGAAATCATTGAAGAAGAGCTCAATGAAGATATGGATGTGGATTTGGGGAGCATCCCCAAACCAACGGAAATCAAAGAAACCCTCGATCAGTACGTAGTCGGTCAGGAGCAAGCAAAAATTGCTCTGTCTGTAGCTGTGTACAACCACTACAAGCGGATCAACTGCGGCATGCGCATGGATGAAGTGGAGCTGCAAAAGAGCAACGTTCTGCTCCTAGGTCCCACCGGCTGCGGGAAAACCCTTCTTGCTCAGACCCTTGCCAAGATACTAAACGTGCCTTTTGCTATCGCTGATGCCACATCTTTGACGGAAGCGGGCTACGTCGGGGAAGACGTGGAGAACATCCTGCTTAAGTTGATTCAGGCCGCCGATTACGATGTAGAGAGAGCCGAGAGGGGCATCGTCTACATCGATGAAGTTGACAAGATAGCGCGTAAGTCGGAAAACCCCTCCATTACGAGGGACGTTTCCGGTGAGGGCGTACAGCAGGCTCTGCTCAAGATCTTGGAGGGGACCATTGCTAGCGTTCCTCCCCAAGGTGGACGCAAACACCCCCATCAGGAGTTCATCCAGCTGGACACGACCAACATCTTGTTCATTTGCGGAGGGGCCTTCGATGGTTTGGAGAAGATCATCGAGGCTAGAGTGGGCAAGAAAACGATGGGCTTTGGGGCGGATATCCGGCGGAAAGAGGAAAAGCAGATCGGTGATATTCTGCGGCAAATCATGCCTGAGGATCTGCTCCGCTACGGTTTGATTCCCGAATTCGTCGGGAGGCTGCCCGTGGTAGTTGCCCTCGACAGCCTTGATGAGGATGCCTTGGTGAGGATCCTCACCGAACCTCGCAATGCCTTGGTGAAACAGTTCCGGAAGCTCTTTGAGATGGATGGTGTGGAACTGGAGATTACCGACGATGCCCTGCGAGCCATTGCCCGGGAGGCGTTGGCTAGGAAGACCGGGGCTAGGGGGTTGCGGGCTATCCTCGAGGAAGTCATGCTGGAGATCATGTATGATATTCCATCCCGTCGGGATGTCAAGAAGTGCGTGATCACCAAGGAGACCATCGTCGATAAGGAACCGCCTCGTCTGGTCTTGGTGGATCATCGAAAAGTCAAGAAGGAAGAACCTGCCTAGGTTCATGGAAAATAGTTGCAAGTGCGGGACAGCCGATAGCGGCTGTCCCGTTTTAGTTGCAGCCGAGGAGTGGGAGCACGGGTCCACAGGGATAAAGCCGGTTTAAAAGGGGGGTAGCCAGGGAATATTAGAGTTGTAAGGAGGGGTAGACCGTCAATGGAGATGATGGGTGTGTTCGGAGTGATAAACCTAATCTTTGCGGTGGTCATCGGTCTTTACTTCTGGAACTTGCTCAGAGCCCAGCATACGAGTCGTTCCGCCGTCGACCGCGAGTCCCGCAAGGAAATGGAGAAGCTGGAACGGATGAAGGCCATATCCTTGAGTGAGCCCCTCTCCGAACGCACCCGACCTACCAAGTTTGAAGAGATCGTTGGCCAAACCGAAGGTTTGCGCGCTTTGCGGGCTGCCCTATGCGGCCCAAACCCCCAACACGTTATCATCTACGGTCCTCCCGGCGTGGGTAAGACCGCCGCGGCTAGGGTCGTGCTGGAGGAGGCCAAGAAGAATCCTGCATCGCCTTTTCGCGAGGACGCAAAGTTTGTCGAGATTGATGCGACAACGGCCCGCTTCGATGATCGAGGGATAGCCGATCCCTTAATGGGTTCGGTGCACGACCCGATTTATCAGGGAGCCGGACCGTTAGGCATGGCCGGCATTCCCCAACCTAAGCCGGGTGCAGTGACTAAAGCCCACGGCGGCCTTCTTTTCCTCGATGAGATTGGGGAGCTCCATCCGGTGCAAATGAATAAGCTCCTTAAAGTCCTTGAAGACCGGCGGGTATACTTGGAAAGCGCTTATTACAGCTCAGAGGATACCAACATTCCCCAGCACATCCACGAGATCTTTCAGAAGGGGCTGCCTGCCGACTTTCGGTTAGTTGGGGCTACCACGAAGATGCCCGAGGATATTCCCATGGCCATCCGTTCTCGCTGCGTCGAGGTATTCTTCCGTCCCTTGCGGCCCGATGAGGTGATGACCATTGCTTTGAATGCCGTCGAGCGCATCGGCTTCGAAGTGGAAGAAGGGGTCCTCGATGTGATTAAGCGTTACGCGGCTAATGGACGGGAAGCGGTGAACATGGTCCAGCTAGCGGCAGGGCTTGCCCAGACGGAGGGCCGCAAAGTCCTGCGGAGAGAAGACCTGGAGTGGGTGGTCAACAATGGCCAGCACAATCCCCGTCCCGACTATCGGCTTCCGGACGTTCCCCAGGTGGGGTTTGTTAATGGGATGGCTGTCTACGGTCCGAACATGGGCACCCTCATCGAAATTGAGGCATCGGCCATTCCAGCGGCCCAGGCTAAAGGGAGCGTTGTCATCACTGGCGTGATCGATGAAGAGGAGATGGGTGCTCACGGCCGGACGGTACGCCGAAAGGGGATGGCCAAAGGCTCCATGGATAACGTGATTACCGTCCTTCGCCGGAATCTGGGACTAAGCCCCCACAAGTATGACCTGCATGTCAACTTCCCGGGCGGGGTGCCAATCGATGGACCTTCCGCAGGGATCGCCATCGTCACCGCTTTGTATTCGGCTATCACCGATGTTCCCGTCGACAATACGGTGGCCATGACGGGGGAGATTTCCATCCGGGGACTGGTGCGCCCCGTAGGGGGAATTGTGGCCAAGCTGGAGGCAGCTCGACTCGCGGGGGTGCGGAGGGCTATCATCCCCAAGGAAAACTGGCAGGATAACTTCGGACAGGTTGGGACCATGGAGGTCATACCAGTAGAGAGGATCGAAGAAGTCATTGAACATGCTATTGCCCGTTCCAGAGTGACTTCGCTGACTGCCGGACTCTAAAGGGCATGTTCTAGTGGGACCTACTTAAGCGTTTTTCCGACCACCATGGAAGGAAAACCATTCAGAGTTGTGATTCTGGCTGTGCTGGCAGGAGCCCGCCTTTAGGGGCGGCAGCAAATGCCTGTAAATGTGAGTCTGATCTTAGGCCATCCTTCTCGAACACATACGAGGAAGGGTGGCCCTTCTTGCTTCACTTCAAAAAACACTAGCTTGCCCGCCGCCGACTTCCTCTGGGGTTGTGCAAATTCCCAGTCTGTGTAAAATGTTTGTGGGAAAAGATGGGATGGAGACTGAGGAAGACCTCTGAGAAAGAGGAACGAGAAGCCGATCCTCGAAATAGAGTTAATGGCAAAAAAACCCATGGAGGTGGCTTCTC
>JAAYLV010000105.1 GCA_012521755.1 Bacillota bacterium
GAGAAGCCACCTCCATGGGTTTTTTTGCCATTAACTCTATTTCGAGGATCGGCTTCTCGTTCCTCTTTCTCAGAGGTCTTCCTCAGTCTCCATCCCATCTTTTCCCACAAACATTTTACACAGACTCGCTAAATTGCTGTTGGGCTGAGAAAATGACAGTAAAGAGGCGTCGCCCTCTGGTCCTCTGGGGGCGACGTTTTTCTTTCCTATCGGTGATCCTCCCTTGGCCATGGAGAGGGGATGCCCGGAGCTACGACAAAGCCGCTAGGATGCCGCGGTAGATGGCAGCCGCGGCCCGCTGGCGGAAGGACGGCTGGAGGACGAGGGCCTCATCGCCAGGATTGGAGAGGAAAACGAGCTCCACCCAGGCGGCGGGGATCGGAAGCTCCCGGAGCAGGGCGTGGTTTGTCTCTTTCACCCCTCGATCATAGGTTTCCAGCTCCCCGACCAGCTCCCCGTGGATGCAGCGGGCAAGGCGGATTGAAGGCCAGCGGCCGTTATGGAGGACTTCCGTGCCATGTTCCTCGGGATCGTAGGAGCTGTTGTGGTGCAAGGAGACGAGGAGGAAAGGTTGGAAGGTGCGGGCTGCTTCGGTGCGCTCCCGGGTAGTGCAGCTCTCCCCTTCCAGGCGGGTTAAGGGGCCAAAGCCGCCCCCAAGTTCAATCAGCCGCTGGAGCCGGCGGGCAAGGTCCATGTTCAGCTGTTCCTCATTGCAGTGGCGCCCCGCAACACCACCGTCCTGCCCCCCATGACCGGGGTCGAGGAGGATTGACTTTCCCCGCAGCAGGGGGTCTTCCTGGCCCAGGACCCACGTGTTGCTGGACTGGTCCCAGTAGCATCCTGCCCGAAAAAACTTGGCAAGGACCAGGAGAGGAGCGTAGGCCAAGTCCCCCTCCAGGAAGATGTCACCTTCCAAGGAAAGCTCTCCGCCAGGGCCGCTGAGCAAGGGGCCGCGGTCGACGAAGGTCAGCCTGCCCCCTAGGCGGGGTACGGCCCGCTGGAGGGGAACGTAGATGCCCTCCCCATGGCGGCGCACCCCGGGATGGATGTGTCGTCCGTTGATGATCAACTCTGCACGATGAACCATGGACCAGCCCCCCAGACGGCAGCTTATGCTATATGATACTGCCGGGGGGAGGGAAGGGTGCCCTACTTCGTGTACTTATCCGCGACCTTGCTGGCCCCGAAGGAGTCGGGCTTGATGCGGGCATCGAAGCCGCTGCCCACAACCATGCCTACCACTTCCCTGATCAGGTCCTTCGTTTGGCCCTTTTCGCCCACATCCAAATGGATCTCCAGATCTAAGTCCCCGTGGCCATTGCGGGCTAGTCGATCGGCAATGCGGCTGGCCACCCCCAAGCTGCGAGCCGTCTCGTAGTAGATCCGCTGACGAAGGCTGTGGCCGATGAACTGGTGATCACGGCAATAGTAGTACCGGGCGCCTTTCCCCAGCCGGTGGATGATGATCGCGGTGACAAAGCAGACATCGTCCCGGCTTTGGGAGTCGGTCCCGATGATCAGCTTGTACTTGTCCTCGGGATTGGACTGGATGTAGGCCAGGATATCGTCAAACATTTCATCAATGGTCATTCGACCTTTGCTGGGGCTGATAAAATACTCCATATCCCGCGTCAACGCCTTTCAGAGGACTGCTCCTACATTCCTTCCCCCTCGTCCCCATTCCTGCCCGCAACATCTTGAATTTTCCCCACCCTTTGGAATTCCATCCATAGACTGAGGAATTCCTCCGGGGTGAGGCTCTCACCCCGCCGGCTAGGATCAATCCCGGCGCCAAGGAGGAACTTTTCCGTCTCTTCTTTGCTTAAAGGGTTCCACGGAGCCGCAGCTAGGGCATTGGCCAGGGTCTTGCGCCGCTGGCCAAAGGCGGCTCGAATTAACAGGGAAGGACCTTGCAGGTCCACCCCCAGGTCGTGTCGGGGAAGGAGGCGGACAACCGCTGAATCGACCTGGGGTTTGGGGTAGAAGACCTGCCTTGACACCTTAAAGAGGATCTCGGCCCTGGCTTGCAAAGCAACGGCCACGGACAAAGCGCCGTAGGCCTTGGTGCCCGGCCGGGCAACCAGCCGCTCCGCGACTTCCCCTTGCACCATGATGACCATCATTTCCCACCCTTTCCACTCAAGGAAGCGGAAAACGATGGGGCTGGTAATGTAGTAGGGGAGATTGGCCACGACCTTGATGGGGGATGCCTCCCCGAGGAGGGATGGGAGGTCTAGGGCCAGCACATCCCCCTCCACCACCAAGACCCGATCGGGCGGGAGTCTATCCCGGAGGACTTGGACCAAGGCGCCATCGAGCTCCACCGCAATGACCCGGGATGCCCGGCGGGCCAGCTCTTCCGTTAAGGTGCCTACCCCAGGGCCGATCTCCAACACCACATCGTCCCCGGTGATGGCCGCCGCGTCAACAATCTTGTCACGAATGTTGCGGTCAATCAGAAAGTTTTGCCCTAGGGATTTTTTCGGCTGCAACCCGTATTTCTCCAGGACGGCCCTGGTATTCCTCCAGACTACCACATCCCCCGGCATGGGCCTCCCCCTACTCCAGGACGTAGACGGTCACGCGCCTGCGCCCAAAGTGAATGGCTTCCCGGTAAGTATCAAAACAAAGATCGATCCGGCGCCCTTTGATGGCGCCGCCCACATCCGCGGCCTCGGCAATCCCGTAGCCAGGGATGTAAAGCATGGTCCCCAACGGAATGACGCTGGGATCGACGGCAACAACCCCATAACCTGCCGGCACGCCCGTTGCGGTAAAGCCATCGGCCCACTTGCCGGTGCTTTCCGGCCCCGGATAGTAGGCGGTAGCTTCCATTTCGATAGCTTCCCGGTAGCGGATGGGCCCTTGGGGCGAAGCTAGGGTGCGAATGACGATTTTGGTGCCCACGGCGATGATCTTGTCTTGGGGCGGACGGACCACCCGGGTGGCGACCGTCTCCCGGCGGGCAAGGACGCCATCCTCGTAAGTTAGTCTAACCGTATTGGCTCTGATTCCTTCCCGGCCCTCCTGCACGACCTTCCTTTTGCCTTTTTCCAGTTCCGGGTCTTTCTTCTCCCGGGAAGCATATGGAATTGGCTCTTCCTCGATGATCTCCTCTTGCTGCACCCGGGTCACCACAACCAGCGAGGACTCGGCGATGAAAACCTCCAGGTCTGGTTCGACCCGGTCCAAGGGCCCAAGCTCCACCCCCAGCCGCGCGAGGATCTCCCCCACCGGCTCCCCGGAAGTCAAGCTGGGCAGCTCCTCTCCATCGACGGCAACGACGACTTCGCTCGGTGCGAGGATCTCAACGAAGGTCTCTTTGTGCAGAGGTTCAGCGGGGGAAGGAAAGATGTCGTAGGTCTCATCCAAAGCTAAACCGGCGGCCTCTAGAGCATCGGCTACGGTGCGCCCCCTGGTGCGAAGATGGATCTCATCGGCGCCATGGTAAATGGTCACCTCTTTCAACGACCAGGGGCCCCATAGGTAAAGGCTGCCGAGCAGGGCCAACAAAAGGCCGATCCCCAGCAGGGGGAGAGCTTCTTTTTTCCTCAAGATCACCGGAAGCATAGTCTAATCCCCCGTCTCCAGGGGCCGCAGCTTGCTCAGCCGGGCAATGAACTCCTCCCGGTCCATGGAATCCATCTGATCGATTAGTTGAATGACCCCTTCCATCTCCGCCTCGGAGATTTGCCCTTCCTCTAAGAGCCGCTCATAGGCGGCGATGAAACGGAGCTTGACCCGCTCCATCTGGGTGAACAAGTCCATTAGACATCCTCCCGATTAGCTTCATCGATAAAGCGGGTGTACTCAGGGATCCAGCGGAGGACCGCTTTGCCCGTTGGCCCCTTGCGCTGTTTGGCGATGATGACTTCCACTTGCCCCAAGGTTCCCTTCTCGGCCGCCTGTTCGGGGTAGTAGTAGTCATCCCGGTAGAGAAACATGACCACATCCGCGTACTCCTCGATGTTGCCGCTGTCCCGCAGGTCCGAGAGCATGGGCCGCTTGTTCTCCCGGCTCTCCACTCCCCGGTTGAGCTGGGAAAGGAGGATGATGGGCAAGTCAAGCTCCCCGGCCAAGTCCCTGATTTCCCTGACGATGCTGCCCACCACGAGGGCCCAATTGCGCCGGTCATCGTCCGGCGGCCGGATGAGCTGAAGATAGTCGATGATCACCAGCCCCAGGTCCGGCCATTCGCTTTTCACCTTCCGGCCGATAGCTCGAATCTCTCCGACGCTCAGCCCCCGCTTGTCAACGATCTTCATGGGCAGGTCATACAGTTCGCTGAAGACGCTCTGGGTCTTGATGAAATCTTCTTCCCCGAGCTTGGTGTTGTAATCGAAGGCGGAAATGGGCCTTTCCGTTTGGTAGCGGAAAAGCTCGCTGATGACCATTCGATCGCCGATTTGCTCATCATCCATTTCCAAACTGAAAATCAACACGGGGATATTGCGCCTGGCCACATTGACCGCAAAGTTAAGGGCTAGCGCGGTCTTCCCCATACTGGGCCTCGCCGCCAGGATGATCAGGTCCTTTTTCTTGAAGCCCGTGGTCAATACGTCAATGGACGGGAAGCGGACCGTGAGCCCATGGGAAGTCTTCCCTTCGCGCCTGGCGATGAGGTTGAGAAAACACTTGTTGAGGACGGTCAAGAGGTCTTTGGCGATCTCCCCATCGACCCCGTCCACGTTGGCCGCTTGGAAAATGAGCTCCTGGGCCTTGGCCTGGTAGGCCGGCAGGCTCTCCTCCGTCTCCAAGAGGATCATCTCTTCGATCTGGTGGGCTGCCTGGAGGATCCGCCTCTTGCCCGCCTTCTCCCGCAGGACCTCGATGCTGGGGCGCAGCTCCGCCTGGCTGATGAAAGACTGGGTCAGCCCGATGAGCAGCTCGTCGGGAGAGTCTAGTTCTTTCTCTTTGCGGAGCTTGCTGTAGACCTGGGTGTAGGAGATCTTGCCCCGAGTTTGGTAAAGCTCCCGGATGGCCCGGAAAATCTTCCGGTGGGCCGGATCGTAGAATAGGCTGTCGTCTAGAAAGTCGGCGATCTCGTCGATCTTGTCGGGATAACGAATCAGGATTCCTAAAACCCTGCGTTCTGCATCTAAGTCGCACGGGACAAAACTAACTTGTTGGTCCCTAGCTGCCACATTCATCAGGATAAAGCTCCTTCCAGCGTTCAACTAGGTTGGGCTGAACCGTCCTGTAGGCGCCGGCATTGGGACAGCCTTCGTAGCTTTCCCCAGCCGCCTTCCCCTCGCCCGCAGCCCTAGTTGGCTTCTTGCGCTTAATCATGTCGGCCATGGTGCGGATGCCATCGTTGTACCAGTTCCTGAGGATCCCCTCGAGATACTGGATGCGGGGCGTCGGCGCGCTGCGGACCATCTCGTGGATGGCCAAGGCCACCACATCCGCGCCCATGCCCTTCTCCTCGACCCACGCGCGGAGCTTCTCATACTGAACCGGGCCGAGCAGCCCCACCTTCTTGTGGTAGATGCTGAGAACAGCCTGCAAATCGTCATTCTTGACGGGCAAAGGCTCATCATCTATAGGTTCTTCCTTGGCCGCGGCTAAACCTTCGGGAAATACCCGGAGGAATTCCTCCTCGCTTAAGGGATCGTTGACCACATGGGTGCCGTCGTCGAGGATGTCGAGGAGCCCCGCGGCGACTAGGGCCCGCAGGCCGGCATCGATCTGTTCCCTCGTCAACCCGGTATAAAACTGGAGGGTTTCCATCAAGTCCCCCTCCAATTCCTGCTCAGCCAGCCAGCGAATATTCAGCCAGAGAATCGTCGCGGTTGGACCTAACGCGGGTTGATAAAGCTCAAGTAATTCCCTTGAGACCTGAATCGGGTGAGGGGCTTGGCGACCTTCCACAAGTGTCGTCTTACTTGAGCTCGCCCTCATAATCAGTCCTCCTTTGACTGCCTTCTCCCTTCCATCATATCAGCTAGTCCCCCCGATCACCAGTCTTGTGGACGGCAAGGCCAGGGGGAGATGGGCCCTAAAGATCAACTTTGGCCTTCTCTTTGGGCCTTTCCGCCTTTAAAGCAATTTGTCTTCCCTGCAGGAAAACAATCAACACGAAGCCCTGGGGGCAAGCAAGGGACAATGGTCCCCTCGACCGCCCGCTGCACCCCAGCGCCGCAAGGAAGGGCATTAAAGCGAGAGCTGCCGCAGCCGAATTAAGCGTCTTCTTCGTAGAAGAGGGTAGACCGGCTCTTTTCCCGGTGATGTTCGAGGGCCAGTTTAATCAAGCGATCGAGGAGCTGGGAAAAGGTAAGCCCCGATGCCTCCCACAGCTTCGGATACATGCTGATCCTAGTGAAGCCGGGGATGGTATTGATTTCGTTGACTAAGACGGACCCGTCGGGACGCACAAAAAAGTCAACCCGGGCCATGCCCATACAATCGATAGCTTGGAAGGCCTTAACGGCCAGCTCCTTCACCTTCTCCTCCACCCCGGGGGAGAGCCGCGCGGGAATGATGAGCTGGGAATTGTCGTCGATGTATTTGGCCCGGTAATCATAGAATTGGTTGCCGGGGACGATCTCGCCGACGATGGAGGCCTCAGGGGACTCATTCCCCAAGACCGCGCACTCCACCTCCTGGCAGGGAAGGGCCGACACTTCAATCAGGATCCGGTGATGGTACTTGCCCGCCAGGGCCATGGCCCTCTCCAGCTCTCCTTTGTCCCTGACCATGCTGACCCCGACGCTGCTTCCCAGGGCCACAGGCTTGACAAAACAAGGAAAGCCGATGGACGCCGCGATCTTAGCTGCCGAGCCGTCCGGATCCTCCTCCCATTCCTTCCGCCTGATGGTCATGTGCCTGGCGGTGGGCAATCCCGCGGCCTGGAACACCCGTTTCATGATGTCTTTATCCATTCCGACGGCCGAGCCGGTCACCCCGGCACCGACGTAAGCCGCGCCAGCCAGCTCGAAAAGACCCTGGATTGTGCCATCTTCCCCCATGGGGCCATGGAGGATGGGTATGAAAACGTCCACCTGGGGGCCGAACCTGCCCTCATCGAGGAGGTAAAGCCGCCCCTCCGCGGGAATGGGCAAGAGAGCAACTCTTTGGCCGTCCTCCCACCAGCGCTCATCCCAAGGCCCTCCGCCGGGAGGGCAAAGCCGCCACTGGCCGTCTTTGGCGATGCCGATGGCCATAACTTCGTAAGCCTCCCGATCCAAGTTGGCCAACACCGCGGCGGCGGACTGCAAGGATACCTCATGCTCCCCCGAGCGCCCGCCAAACAGCACTGCCACCCGCAATTTATCCGTCAACCCCGACTCCTCCTCGCAATTGCCTTCTGCAGATACTATATGTTTCGTGGAAAAGATTAATTAGTCCCCCGGCAGCGCGTCCTCTAGGGCCCTGGCCATGGCCTGCAGGGGGGCGGGTCGTCCACTCCAGATCTCAAGGGCCGCGGCCCCTTGATGGAGGAGCATTCCAAGTCCATCAACGGTGACGCAGCCTTGTCTGGCGGCGCCCTTTAACAGGCCCGTTAGGCGAGGCGTGTAGACGATGTCGCAAACGACCGTCTTGGCACTTAGCCACTCGTAAGGAAAAAGGCTCTCCTTTTCATCGCCCATGCCAAAGGCGGTGGCATTGACGAGGAGGGAACAGGAGCCGATGATCCGATCTAGATCGCCTGCAGTCCAACCATATCCCCGGGCGAAGACCCCAAGCCGCGCTTCGATCTCCTCGGCCAAGCGACAGGCCCGGGAGGAGTTGCGGTTGATCAAATGGATCTCCTCCACACCCGTCAAGGCCAGCTGCATGGCGATGGCCCGGGCCGACCCGCCCGCCCCCAGGATGACGACCGT
This sequence comes from Bacillota bacterium, assembly GCA_012521755.1. Taxonomy (GTDB): domain Bacteria; phylum Bacillota; class Limnochordia; order JAAZLZ01; family JAAZLZ01; genus JAAZLZ01. The sequence goes on from JAAYLV010000105.1 coordinate 7,824, forward strand.
CTCTCCCTGGGGCGACCACTTCCCCTCCAGGGACCGCAAAAAGCCGATGCCGTCAGTATTGTGTCCGATCAGTCGCCCGTCCTCACAGACGATGGTATTGACGGCCCCGATGAGCTCGGCTCCAGGGGAAACTTGGTCCATAAGCTTGAGGGCCTCTTCTTTGTGGGGGATGGTGACGTTGGCGCCGCGCAGGCCCAGGGCGAGGAGGCCGGCGATGGCCCGGGGAAGGTCCCCAGGCCTTACCGGCAGGGGCACATAAGCCCAATCGAGCCCCATGGCGGCGAAGGCGGCGTTATGCATGGCTGGGGAAAGACTATGTGCGACCGGCCAGCCGATGATGCCCAGAATCTTAGTGGAAGCACTGATAACCATGATCTGCACCTGCCTAAACCTTCCAGGTCTATTTCCCCAGGAAAGGATCATAATAATGGGCGAGAGGCCGGTGAGATCTTGAGGTTCGGCGCGTTTCGCTGGTTACCGCTTGGTTGCTAACGCAAACTGGGTCAGATCGGACCAGGCTTTAAGCCTCGCCAACCACCAAGAGCCCGGTCTCTCCAACAAGAGGCCGGTGAACCCTGAAATTCCCAAGAGGCTTTCTCGCCTTTAAGGGTCGCCGGCCTCGCCACGTTCAGCTGCCGATGGCCCGCCGCGCGAGGGGCTCCTGCCGGGATCGTTTGCCTTTCAAGGACCCGGCCAGCAGGTGTCCCAACATTTCATCGACGCGGGAGGCCACCACCACTTCAATGCCCCGCAGGCCCGGGGGAACATCGGCTGCGTTTTCCGCGGGAATGATGACCTTTTTCAATCCTGCCTGGCGTGCACCGTAAATCTTCTCCTGGATTCCCCCCACGCCCTTCATCTTGCCCCTGATGGAGATCTCCCCTGTGACGGCCGTATCCTGGCGGACCGGAATGCCTTCCACCGCGCTGATGATGGCCGCAACCAAGGCGGCTCCCGCAGAGGGGCCATCGATATGGGCGCCGCCGATGACGTTGATATGCATGTCGTAATCGGCCAGATCCCGACCTGTCAGGGACCGGACCAGGGATGCCGCGTTGAACACCGAGTCTTTGGTCATGCTCCCGGCAGTCTCGTTGAAGCGGATGTTGCCTTTCCCTTCGCCTCTGGCGGGGAAAGCCACCGCCTCGATCTCCAGGACCATGCCCAAAAAGCCGCTGACCGCAAGGCCGAATACCTTGCCAATTTCCGGCTCATCGCTCCCCTTCACCTTGACGTAAGGGGACAGGCGACTGGAGCTGATTACTTCCCCGATCTCCTCCAGGCCAATAGTCCTTGTCTTGCCCTTGGACTTGAAGAGGACAAGGCCATAAGCGTCGGCCAAAAGTCCCGTCGCTTTGCGCCCTTCCACGGTGTACTGGGCGATGAGTTCGGCCACCCCGTCTTCCAGCTCGACCCCCAGCCGCTCCGCTGCTTCGCCGACGATCCGCTCGATATCCTTCGGCGTTAGGGGATCGAAGAAAATCTCCGCGCAGCGGGACCTGAGGGCCGGATTGATCTCTTCCGGCTGACAAGTTGTCGCCCCGATGAGGATGAAGTCGGCCGGCGCCCCCTTCTCGAATATGTGTTTAATGTACTTGGGCACCTGGGGATCATCGGGGTCGTAGTAGGCGGACTCAAAGCTTACCCGCTTATCCTCCAGCACTTTGAGCAGCTTGTTTTGCAGGATGAGATCCAGCTCTCCGATCTCGTCGATGAACAAGACTCCGCCATGGGCCTCCGTCACCAATCCAAGCTTGGGCTCCGGGATCCCCCCGTCGGCCATCTCCCGCCGGGCGCCTTGGTAGATAGGATCGTGCACCGACCCGAGGAGGGGATTGCTCACCTCCCGAGGATCCCAGCGCAAGGTCGCCCCGTCCACCTCGATGAAGGGGGCATCCTCGGCGAAGGGCGTATGGGGGAGCCTCCTCGCATACTGGAGGGCAAGGCGGGCAACGGTCGTCTTGCCAACCCCAGGAGGCCCATACAAAATCACATGCTGGGGATAGGGGGAGGCCAACTTGGTCAAAAGGGCCTTGACGGCCCGCTCCTGCCCCACCACATCCTCCAGCCGCTGGGGACGCAAAAGCTCCGACGCCGACCGGGAGAGCTGCCGCTGCTCTAATTTCTCCAGTTCCGCGTACTTCCTCAAGGTTTGGGCATTGTCCGGACTGTCTTCCTTGAGGATCTGGAGCTTAATTTCCTGGATGTACTCTTCATGGCGCTCCTGCATTTTCTCGCTGACCTTCCGCTCCAGCTTGTCCTCCACCGTCTTGCGGGCCAACAGGTCGGCGATTTCCTCTTCCACTTCGCTGAGGACGGAGGGGACCTCCTCCTCTGAGGGGACCACATCGATATTCGGGTCTTCAAAGACGAGGCGCTGCAGGGCCAAAACCCGCTCCCCCAGAGAGGATGAACGGATGAGACTCAGCGCCCCCAGCTTGCTGGCCTTAAGGACCAGCCGATCGGGTCCGTAAAGGCCCCCCAGCAAATTGAACAGGGCGCTCACTTGCCGCTGCAGCTGATCTTCCTCCGGCGATCTTTGCGGCGCCGCCGGTCGTTTTCTTCGTCCAAGTCTGCCAAATAACCCTTTCATCGATCGTATCCCCTTTTCCACCCACTCCATGGATAGATCACTTTGCCTCCTTGACCTCGACGGTGACGACGGCCGTCATGCCGGGATAAACCCTGATGGTAACCTGATGAGACCCAACGGTCTTGATGGGCTCGGCAAGCTCCACCTTCCGCTTGTCGATCTCCGTCTTGTACTGATCCTTGATGGCCGCGGCAATATCCGCGGAGGTCACCGAGCCAAACAGCCGGCCCCCTTCACCACACTTGGCCAGGACCTCAACCTTTCCTCCATCTAACAGCTCAACTAGTTTAGCAGCCTCTTCGGCCTCCTTCTCCCGGCGCTGCTGTTCGGCGGCCTGCCTCGTTTTCACCTGACGCAGCCCGCCTTCCGTCGCCGGCACGGCCAAACCCCGGGGAATGAGATAGTTCCGGGCGTACCCATCGGCCACATTGACCACTTCACCGCTCACACCCAGGTTCTTTACATCCCGCACCAAGATAACCTGCATCGTCTCCCCTCCTAGATGCCCTAATTCAGCCCTTCCAGCTTGCGGATGTCAAGCCAGGTATCGATGACCCCCGTCCACACTACGAGGGTGCTCAGGGGCCACCGGGGCAGAAAGATCAAGACCAGGATGGCGACCCGCAAAAAACGGCTCAACCTGAATTCGTCGAAGAAAAACCAAAGGATGGCCAAGCCCTGGACCATGAAGACATAAGTAAAAAAGAACTGGAGATTCGCGGCCACCGCAATCCAAAACCCTTCCGACGTGATCAAGGGCAGGCCAAGGCCCAGGATGTAGCCCCAAGCCAAATGCCAGGGAAACCGCCAGTAGCGAAAAGGCGGAAACCAAGCTATCTTGCTCCCTAACCGCCCTAGAATGGAGCGGGCCAGCCAATAGTTGACAAAGGCGAGCAAGATGGCCGACAGCAAAAAGGTGACGGGCATGACCATCCGGGACAGGTTCATCAAGTTCTCCAGCATCGACACCGCCTCGCCCAGCTGCTCTTCCGACATGCCCATCCTGCTGTATAGGGCCGTCACTTGATCGATGGAGTGCCGGAAGGAATCCATCAATAAGTCGACGACGTTGACCTGAAAAAGGGTCTGGGAGAAGAACAAAAGCAAAGCATAGGCGGTCAGGGAGGCGGCAACGCCCAGGGCGAACACATTCTGGGGAGGCAGCTGCTCCCGCAAGGCGCCCCCAATGGAGATGCCAACGAGCCCCAAGACCAGCAGCAACACCACCATCGTCATGATGTCAATCAGCAGCCCCGCCAGGATGGCGGAAACGACCGTCACCAGGATCCCCAGGCGCAGGCCGTGGCGATAGACTAAGATGATCAAGGGAACCGGGACGATGAAGAAGATATAAGGGAAAACATAGGCTCCCAGGAACGATAAGACGACGGTAATAGCTGCCAGCATCGCCCCTTCCGTGATGGAGCGGGTATCATATCGGCGCGGCAATGGGGTTCACCTCTTGTCGTTTTCCAAATAGTGAAGCAGCGCGGAAAAATCCCCGTACCACCGTTCGATCTCATGACCCTGCTCGATATTAGCCTTGATCTTGTTCTCCACCCTGGTCCCCAGCCTGGAGAAGGAACAGCCAAGCCGTTTGGCCAGGATGTAGCTAATGAGGATCATGTTCGCCAAGGCATCGAGGATCCGATCCTCGCTGCTGCCGACGAGTGCTTTGAATAGACTAGCGAGGCTGCCGACCAGTTCCGCCTTTAGCCATTCAATCGTCCTTAGATTGCGGGCGATGTCCAATTCCGGTTTGGACAATTCCCACCCTCTCCCCTCTAACAGTTGACCATCTCTACTTCCACGCAGCGCAAATCTTATCCTCCTTGACCACGACTGCAATTACTGCCACGGCAGCTGCGACTTTCAGACAAAGCTAGGAGGTAAACCCTGCGGCTTACCTCCCATGCCTGACCAACGTGACGTCTTGGGGCTACTCGACAGTGTAGGGCAGCAAAGCAACCTGCCTTGCCCGCTTGATCGCAGCGGTGAGCTGCCTTTGATGTCGGGCGCAGTTCCCCGAGATTCGCCGGGGTAGAATCTTGCCCCTTTCCGTTATGAAACGCCGCAGTCGGCCTGTGTCTTTGTAATCGACAGCGGCGATCTTATCGACGCAGAAAATACATACCTTTCTCCGGCGGCCGCGTTTTTTCGACCGTCTGTCTCGTACTGCCAAGTCCTTCCCTCCTCTACTGACCCCTAGAAGGGCAGGTCATCCTCCGTCCCCAAGGAAGCCCCTTCACCGGGGATTTCTGGGCTTGCGCTCTCGCGAGGCCAATCCAAGAATTGCACCGTGTCGGCGACGACTTCCGCGGCTTGCCTCCTCGTCCCATCTTGGGCTTCGTAGGAGCGGATCTGCAAGCGGCCGTCAACGGCCACCAGCCGCCCTTTCCCCAGGTTGTTGGCACAAGTCTCCGCTAGTTTGCGCCAAGTGACGATGTCGATGAAGTCGGTCTCCCGTTCGCCGTGTTGATTGGGGAAAGGCCGATCCACCGCTAGCCGGAAATTGGCTACAGCAACGCCCGATTGGGTGAAACGAAGCTGCGGATCCGCCACCAGCCGGCCTACCAACACAATCCTATTCACTTTGAGCCGCCCTCCTTATTGGCTCATTTTTCGTCAAGTCGTACCAATAAGTGGCGAATGATCTCCTCGGTGAGTTTGACTACCCGTTCCAGCTCCTGGGCTGCCGCGCTTTCGGAGCGGAAGGTCATCACCACATAGTACCCCTCGGTGTTGCCCTGGATCTCATAGGCTAAACGACGTTTGCCCCATGGATCCACTTTGGTAATCTCGCCGCCCCCATCCGTCACCACCTGCTGCAGCCTCTGCAGGAGAGCTTCCCGCTCTTCGTCTCCTTCCAGCTTCGGATCGAGGACAAGCATAATCTCATAGGGTCGCACCAAAGGTCACACCTCCTCCCCATGGACATTAGGCCCCAGCCGTAAAGCTGGAGCAGGGCTGTAGGTCAATTATATCATCGGGGCTAGTCCTTGGCAATAAAGCCGGGCGGACCAATCATCATTGAAAGGAAGTCACCCATCCAGCACATAATATATGTAGCAACTCGACTCTAAGGAGCGTGGCAGACATGATCGACCGGTTGATGGTCATCCTCATCCTGGCCGCCTTCGTCGTCGGCGCCCTGCTCTATCCCCAGCTGCCGGCCAAGGTCCCCTACCACTGGAACATCCGGGGGGAGGTGGACGGCTATGCCAATCCTTTCTGGGGTGCCTTCGGACTGCCGCTCCTTGCCCTGGGCGTCTACATCCTGATGGGGCTTTTGCCCCGCATCGACCCTAAGCGGGAAAACTACCCCCGCTTTCGGGGAGCTTACCGCCTCATCCGCTCTAGCATCATCTCGTTCCTGCTCTTGATGCAGGCCCTCATCCTCATGGTCAGCGTGGGCCGCGAGGTGAATGTCTCCCTCATCATCCAACTCGGCGTGAGTCTCCTGTTCATCCTCCTGGGAACCACCATGCCTAAGCTGGCCTTCAACTACTTCGTCGGGATCCGGACTCCCTGGACCTTGGCCGATGAGGAGGTCTGGCGAAAGACCCACGAACTTTCGGGAAAGCTTTGGATCGGGGCGGGCTTCGGCGGGCTCCTCAGCGCGCTCTTGCCGCCGCCAGCGAACTTCATCGGTTTCATGGCGTTCCTCATCGGGGCATCCCTGGCATCTATCGTCTATTCCTATCTTGCTTATCGGGACCGGGTCAAGTCTTGAAGCGAAACAAGACCACATCCCCATCTTGAATCTGGTAGTCCCGCCCCTCAAGGCGCAGGATCCCTTTGCCCCTGGCGGCGGAGAAGGAGCCGAGCTCAATCAAGGCGGACCAGTTGATTACTTCCGCCCGGATGAAGCCTTTCTCCATGTCGCTGTGGATCCGGCCGGCCGCGGCGGGCGCCAGGGTCCCCCGCGGGATGGCCCAGGCGCGGGTTTCCGGCCCTTTCACCGTGTAAAAAGTGATCAAGTCCGATTCCTGATAGCCAGCTTCGACTAATTGCTCCAGGGCCGACCGGGCAAGGCCAAGCTCCTTTAGGAAAGCCCGCCCCTCATCCCAAGGCAGCTCCGCAAGCTCCGCCTCCAAAGTTGCGCAGATGGGAACGGCCCGGGCTCCACGGCTTGCGGCATACTCCTTGACGGCCCTGAACGCGGGGTCCTCCTCCGGGCGCGCCGCGTATTGTTCGGCGATGTTGGCCGCATAAATCACCGGCTTGCCCGTGAGCAAATCTGTTAGGTCAACCTCTCCCGCGAAGGTGCGGGCCGGCCGGCCTCCGTAGAGATGTTCGATGAGCTGGTCGGTCAGCTCCAGCTCCGCTTTATACTTCGGATCACCCGTTTTCAGCATGCGGGCAAGCCTCTCCCGCCGCCGCTCAAGGACGCCTATATCCGCGAGGATAAGCTCCGTCTCCACAATTTCCGCGTCCCTGGCCGGGTCTAAGTTTCCTTCAGGATGGCTCACATCGGCGATGGGAAAACAGCGAAGGACGTGGATGAGGGCATCCACATCCCTGATGTGGGCGAGGAACTGATTACCCATCCCCTCCCCTTTGCTCGCGCCCCGAACCAGCCCCGCGATGTCGACAAACCGCATCATCGCCGGGGTTACCTTCTCCGGCTCGATGACTTGCGCGATGGCTTCCAGGCGGGAATCAGGGATGGCCACCTCCCCCAGGTTGGGTTCGATGGTGCAAAAAGGATAGGGGGCAACGGCAGCAGTCCCCCGGGTGAGGGCATTAAACAAAGTCGATTTTCCCGCGTTGGGCAGGCCAATGATTCCGTAGGCAAACACTACTTATCGGCCCCTCCCTTGACGATGGCCTTTACCGCCTTGACGAACTTCGGCCGGGGCAGCATCACAACCCGCCCGCAGCCGAGGCACCTAATCCGAAAGTCGGCCCCCGTCCGCATGATTTCCCACTCAAGGCTTCCGCAAGGATGCTCCTTGCGCATCCGGACCACATCACCGACTTCATAATCCATGCTCCATACCCCCAAGTTTGCCGTGCTGCCTGTGGGTTCGACGCCAGGCCCCGGATCCCCTTTCCCCCTAACATGCCCACCGCTGGGCTAAATTCCTACAATTGCAACCTGTTTTTACGAGGAGTTTGACTGGAGGGCGACGAATGTACTGCGGAAAGACCAACAGAAAAGGAGTCATGCTGGATGAAATCATTGAAGGAAATGTACTCGGGCTTGCATCCTCACCGACGGGCCCTGGCGGCCTGTTTGATTTTGGGCCTGGCCGCCGGCCTGCTCGGAGGTCTGCAGGGCAGGGCATCTTCCCGCAGCGATGTAGTTGTGACAGTCAACGGCGAAGACATCACCAAGGATGCTTTCTATGCGCGGCTGGAGCGGGAAAGCGGCACTGCCGTCCTGGGCCAGATGATCATGGAGACGGTCATCAAGCAAGCTGGCCAACGCGAGGGACTGGCCCCGACCGAAGAGGAGATCGCCCAGAAATTCAGCGAGTTCAAGACGAAGAACTTCCCCAACGAGGAGGCCTGGCAAAATGCTTTAGCCCAATACGGGGTGGAGGAAGAGCAGCTCATTGAGGAGCTCTACCTGGTGACCATCCTCGAGCGGCTCTCCATGAAGGATGTGGTGGTCACCGCGGAAGATGTGGAACAATACTTTGCGGAGAACAAGGATAAGCTGGGCCAGCCGGAACAGGTCCGGGCCAGCCACATCCTCGTCGATTCGGAAGAGGCCGCCCAACAGATCCTCCTAGACCTGGCAGGCGGCGCCGACTTCGCCGCACTAGCGGCGGAGAGGTCCATTGACCCGGGCACCAAGGATCGGGGCGGGGACCTGGGCTTTTTCACCAGGACCGACATGGTCCAGGAGTTCGCCGATGCCGCCTTCGCCTTGGAGCCGAATCAGCTGAGCCAAGTAGTCAAGTCCCCCTACGGGTACCACATCATTCTGGTCACCGACCGGAAAGAAGCGGTGGCTGCGGAGTTGGAAGACGTCCGCGAGCAGATCACCGAAACCTTGCGCCGCCAGCAGGCCAAGGACATCAATGAGCTGGTCAGGGAGCTTCTAAGTGAAGCCAAGGTTAAAGCCCACTGGGAACAGTACCGGTCTGTGGAGCGAAACAACGACTAATTCTTGGGGGGGCCGACCAGGCCCCCTCCCTGGTCCGCACTCCAAACAAGATAGCGGCGGGGATACCCAAATTTGATCCCTGCTTTTTCGAGGGCCGCCATAACCATGCCCCGCAGTTCCCGTTCCATCCCCCACTGCTTCATGGCGGCAGCCTTCGCCCAGATGAGAAGCTCCACCCCCGACTCCCCGAGATTGCTGACTCCCAGGAGCCTCGGCCCTTCGACCAAGTCCGGGTGGGCAAATCCGGCGAAGAGATCCTCCAGGACCGCTACCGTCCGTTCCAGGCTTTCCTCATAAGGTATGGTCACCCTAACCAGGACCCGCATCCCCTGTCCCATATGATTAGTCACTTTGTCGATGGACCCGTTGGGGATGATGTGCAGCTCGCCGCCAAGATCCCGCAGCTTCGTGACCCGCAGGCCAACCTCTTCCACGATGCCGCTGTGTTCGGCGGCCGTGATGTAATCGCCAACGCCAAACTGATCCTCCAGGAGAATGAAAAACCCGGTGATGACATCCCTCACCAGATTCTGCGCCCCAAAGCCAATGGCAAGTCCGCCGAGCCCGGCAGTGGCTAAGATAGTTGATGTTTCAATGCCTAGCTCCTGCAGGATCATCGTCCCGGCAATGAAGTAGATAAGATACCGGAGCATGCTTTGCACCAAAGCCCCCAGGGTCTTCGCGCGGCGAGGATCCCCCGGCGTCCCGTCTTGGATGCGCAACAGCCGTTCGATGAGATTGCTGGCGAAGCGATGGACGAGGCGGGAGCCAAGCCAGATTAACGCGATGTTGGCCAAGGTGCGGAGGATGAGGAGGAGGGTCGGTGGGGAGATGAAATCCTCGATATCTGCCCAAGCAAGTTCAAACCAGCCCGACATAAATGATCACTCCATTTCTAGTATCTGTGTAATCATTCTCCAGCCGACCTCCCTTCCCTTTCCCTTCCTGGAAAACGATTGCGAGGGTAGGAGCCCAGGATCTTCAGGCTTTCGCACTTTTCCCCTACTTTTGCCAAAGCTTCCCTGGTCGGCGAACAAAGCCGGTGCCCCTGGAGGTCGACAAAGAAGACATACTCGCCAAGATACCGCCTGGTCGGCCGGGATTCGATCTTGGTGAGGTTAATCCCCCGCCCGGCAAGCTCGCCTAAAATGTGACATAAGACTCCCGGCCCATCGGTCAGGGGGGTGAAAACGATGGAGGTGAGATCGTCCCCGGTGGGGGGCGCATCGTGACTGCCGATGACCAGAAAGCGGGTGTAGTTGTCCCGGCCGTCCTGGATTTGGCCGTCGAGGATTTCCAGCCCATAAAGGTCCGCGAGGACCCGGGGCCCGACCGCGACGGCCCGTCCCTGAAAGCCCGGGAGGGTGCAGGCGGCCTTGGCCGTGCTTTCCACCGGGAGGAGGCGACAGTGGGGATAGCGGCGGCCCAGGTATTCTTGGCACTGGGCTAAGGCTTGGGAGTGGGAGATGATGAGCTCAACGGGCCCCCCTTTGCCCGGCAGTCCCAAAAGGTAATGCTCAATGGGGATGACTACTTCCCCCTGAACCTGAACAGCCCTGCTCCTGGCAAGATAATCCATAGTCTGGACAACCGATCCCTCCAGGGAGTTTTCAACAGGCACCACCCCCGCCTGGATCTGACCACCTTCCAGGGCGGCAAAGACCGCGGGGATGGTGGGATAGGGGCAGAGGCGGCCAGGCTCATCCCCCACGACCCGCAAGGCCGCCTCGTGGCTGAAGGTCCCCGGAGGGCCAAGATAGCCAACCTTCACTGGCTCACCACCCCCCGTCCCAGGACGGGCGACATCTTGTTAACCTGATCCATCAGCTCCCGGAACTGGGCGGGGGACAGGGACTGTTCCCCATCACAAAGGGCTTCCCCCGGACAGGGATGGACCTCCACCATGACCCCGTCGGCCCCCGCCCCCAAGGCCGCTTTGGCCAAAGGCAGCACATAGGCGCTGTCGCCGCTGGCATGGCAAGGATCGACAATGATGGGCAGATGGCTGATGGCCTTGACTACCGGCACCGCCGCCAGGTCCAGGGTGTTGCGGGTCGCCGTCTCGTAGGTGCGGATCCCCCGCTCGCACAAGATGACCGCCGGGTTGCCCGCATCCATGATGTACTCCGCAGCCAGGAGCCACTCTTCCAAAGTCGCGGCCAGGCCCCGCTTGAGGAGCACCGGTCGGTTAGTCTTGCCGGCCCTCCTGAGGAGCGCGTAGTTTTGCATGTTGCGGGATCCGATCTGGAGAATGTCCACATAGTCGCTGACCAGAGGCACATCGCTCGCTTCGATGACTTCGCTCACCACCGGCAGGCCCGTCTCTTCCCCGGCCTCGGCAAGATAGGCCAGCCCCTCCTCCCCCAGTCCCTGGAAGCTGTAAGGGCTGGTCCTGGGCTTGAAGGCCCCTCCCCTAAGGATCGTCGCCCCTGCGGCCTTCACCAGCCGGGCTGCCTCCAGGACCTGCTCCCGGCTTTCCACCGCGCAGGGCCCGGCGATGACGGTGAGCCCCGGGCCGCCGACACTTGCGCCGCGGACGGAAACGACCGTGTCTTCCCTTTTGTGTTCTCTGCTGACCAAGCGTCCAACCAACGTTTTCGCAGCCATGTGATCCCCCCCCAAAAAAAAGACTTCCCGTCCACAAGGGACGGGAAGCTAACTCCCGCGGTACCACCCAATTTGGCCTAATGGCCCACCTCAAATAGGATACCTCCCGCTTTGCAGGACCGATATCCCCTTCCTTGTAACGGCGGAAGACCCGATGGGACCTACTGCTATCCCTTCAGCCCCACAACTCCAGGGAGAACTTCGACGGACCCTCCGGTGCCGGGCTCCCACCTAGCCCCCAGCTCTCTGGGACCTTCCAAGCCCGCCTACTTTTCCCTATCATCGCTTTCAGCGTATAAGATTACATTACAGTTTACCAGAATCTCTCCCGAAGGCAAGGCCGAAAAAGCCCTTTTTGAGAGGGAAATTAATCTCCTTACTCCTTTTTTCGTCGCCTTGGCCCGTCTAGATTCCATTTATCATTCGCATATTTTTCCCGGGCCAGCCCCCTCGCCAGCTCCTCTTCCGCGGGGGTAAGGGAGCCCCGGTCAAAGTCCACCCCCAGCTCCTCCCCCAGCCCCCGCACAATGGCGGGCCAAACATTATCAAAGCGGGGAGAGTCCAAGAGCTCACCGAGGGAAATGGCCTTGGCGGCAAATAGCTCTTGACCGAGGGCCCGCTCCCTTGGGCTGTTAAAATGCAAAAGGTCAAAGAGCTCCTCCGCCTGGAGTCTGAGGGGGAAGGAGCCGTGCTGGAGCACGGCCCGCATCCTCCTCATTTGCGCGCTGCCAACCAGCTTTCGTCCCCGGGCGACGATCTCATAGGTACAGGGAGCATCAAAGCAGGCAGCCGTCTTGCCCCCTCCCCGTCGACCGGCAGGGGCCATTTCCGCGGGGACCCCCAGACTCCGCAGGCCCCGCACCAATCCCCCGGCAATCAGCCGGTAGGCTTCCGTAACCCCCCGGGGAAGCCACGGCAGGTCCTCCGGCAAAGACAAGCTGTAGGTTACCTCCTCATCGTGGAGGATGGCCCTGCCCCCCGTCGGCCGGCGGACCAGGTCCACCCCCCGGGAGCGGCAAGCAGACAGGTCGACTTCCTCCAACCGCTGGAAATAACCCAGGGAGAGGGCCGGCGGATCCCACCTGTAGATGCGCAAGGTGGGCGGTGCTTCTTTCCGCCCAACCATAGTCATGATCGCCTCATCCACGGCCATGTTCCAAGAAGCTCGAGCCGGCCCGTCGACGAGGAGGCGCCACCGGCCGCTCACGAGCTCTTCCGCCACCTAAGGTCCAGCTGCCGCGCCGCCCTGGTCTCATCGAGCCGCCCAACGGGGGTCGTGTGGGGCGCCGTCTTGACCGTCTCCGGATCCCGCTTCGCCTCTTCGCAAATCTCGATCATGGCCTCCACGAATTCATCGAGGGTTTCCTTCGTCTCCGTTTCTGTAGGCTCGATCATGAGCGCCTCCTCGACGATCAAGGGGAAGTAGACCGTCGGCGCGTGGTACCCGTAGTCGAGGAGCCGCTTGGCCATATCCAAGGTCCGAACCCCATACTTCTCCTTGTAGGACTTGGCCGACAGGACAAACTCATGCTTGCAGATGCGAGGATAAGGCACGTCAAAGTAGTCCTTGAGCCGCGCGAAGAGATAGTTGGCGTTGAGGACCGCATCCTCGCTCGCCCGCCGCAGCCCCTCGGGGCCCATCATCCTGATGTATGTGTAGCCGCGGACCAGGACGGCGAAGTTGCCGTAGAATCCCTTGACCATGCCGATGGACTGGGGCAGATCATAATTCAAATAGAACTTGCCGGCCTCGTCCTTCTCCACCGTCGGCACCGGCAGGAAGGGGGCGAGGCACTCCGCAACGGCGATGGGCCCGGCCCCAGGGCCGCCGCCGCCGTGGGGGGTGGAGAAGGTTTTGTGGACATTGAAATGGACCACATCGAACCCCATATCCCCCGGGCGGGAAATGCCCATGTTCGCGTTCATGTTGGCCCCATCGTAATAGACCAGGCCGCCGGCCTCGTGGACCAGCCGGGTGATGGCGAGGATGTTCTCATCATACAACCCTAGAGTATTGGGGTTGGTGAGCATCAGCCCCGCGGTTTGGGGTCCGAGGACCTCCTTTAAAGCCGCGAGGTCCACTCCTCCCCGCTCGTCGGATTTGACTTCCACGGGGATGAAGCCGCACATGGCCGCGGTTGCGGGATTGGTCCCGTGGGCAGAGTCGGGCACGATGATCTCCCGACGGGTATCGCCCTCCCCCCGGGATTCATGATAGGCCCGAATGAGAAGGAGCCCCGTGAGCTCCCCGTGGGCGCCGGCCGCGGGGTGCAAGGTCACCCGCGGGAGCCCTGCAATTTCCGCCAGGTATTCACCCAGCTCATACATCAGCTGCAGCGCCCCTTGCACCGTATCCTCCCGCTGGTAGGGATGGAGCCGGGCAAACCCCGGGAGATTGGCCGCATCCTCATTGATCTTGGGATTGTACTTCATCGTGCAAGAGCCCAAGGGGTAAAAGCCCACATCGACCCCGTGGTTGAGGCGCGACAGCTGCACGAAGTGGCGCACCACTTCCAGCTCGCCAAGCTCCGGCAAGGGCAGGGGCTCTTTGCGCAGCGCATCCTCACCAAAAAGCTCCTCCAGGGGCTTTTTCGGCACATCACACTCAGGCACCCGGTAGCCTACCCGGCCCGGGGAGCCCATCTCAAACAACAACGGTACTTGGGCCATGACTACACCTCCCCCAAAGCCGACACCAGGGCGTCGATCTGTTCCTTCGTGCGGGCCTCGGTAACACAAAACAGCATGCCCGCCTCAAGCTCCGGATACAGCTTCTTCAGGGGCAGCCCCCCGATAATTTTCTTCTGCAGGAGATGATCGTCAATCTCCTCAGCATCCCCAGCGCAGCTAACAGCGAACTCCTTGAAGAATGGCCCCTTAAACATCGGGGCAAAGCCCTCCAAGGCGGTGATTTTCTCCCAGGCGTAGCGGGCCTTCCAGGCGCACTGGGATGCGATCTCCTTGAGCCCCGCCGGCCCCACCAAAGCCAGGTAGACGGTGGCCGCCAAGGCATTTAGGGCTTGGTTCGAGCAAATATTGGAAGTTGCCCGCTCCCGGCGGATATGCTGTTCCCGGGCCTGGAGGGTGAGGACAAATCCCCGGCGCCCCTTGCTGTCCACCGTGGCTCCTGCAATCCGCCCCGGCATCCTGCGAACCAAGTTCTCCCTCGCGGCAAAGAAGCCCAAGTAGGGCCCGCCGAAGCTGATTTGGTTGCCGAGGGCCTGTCCTTCGCCAACGACAATGTCCGCGCCGTAATCCGCCGGGGCCTTGAGGATCCCCAGAGAGATGGGATCGACGCAGGCCACGAGGAGGGCGCCTGCCCCGTGGACCAGATCGGCCAGAGCATCTACCGGCTCCAAGCAGCCGAAGAAGTTTGGATGCTGGACCAGGACGCCGGCAACCTCCTCATTGAGATGCTCTTTGAGGATGTCCAGGCACATGGCCCCGTCCGGGGCGGGAATTTCCACAAGCTCCAGATCCCTGCTTCGCAGGTAGGTAGCCACCACCTGCCGGTAGACGGGATGGATGGTAGTCGGCGCCAAAACTTTCCCCCGCCTTGTTGCCCCGCAAGTCATGATAGCCGCTTCCGCAAGGGCCGTCGGCCCATCGTACATGGAGGCGTTGGCCACATCCATGCCCGTCAACAGACAGATCATCGATTGGTATTCGTAAATAGCCTGGAGCACGCCCTGGCTGATCTCCGCCTGGTAGGGCGTGTAGGCGGTGAGAAACTCCGAGCGGCTCAAAATGTGGCCGATGGCCCGGGGAACCAGGTGATCATAGGCGCCGGCGCCGCGAAAGCACACATACTCATCGAGATTGGCGTTGCGACTGCTAAGTTCGAGGAGGTGGGGCCAGATTTCCCCCTCCGTCATCGCCTCAGGCAGGTTCAGCTTCCCTTGGAACCGGGCCTGGGGAGGCACATCCTGAAAAAGCTGCTCCACCGCTTCCAATCCAAGGGCATCCAGCATCCCTTGCCTGTCTTGATCGGTAACCGGGGTAAAACCCATTTGCTGTACACCTCCCTGGCAAGCTTTATCCTTCGACTAGCGCTCGGTACCCATCGGCGCTGAGCAGCCCTTCCAACTCCTTCGGGTCCTCAACTTCAATCTCCGCGATCCAGCCCTCCCCATAAGGATCTTGGTTGATGAGCTCCGGGCTGTCCTCCAGCTTCTCATTGACCTTGACGATCTGGCCGCTTATGGGCGAGTAAATGTCCGACACCGCTTTGACCGACTCCACAACCCCCAGGGAGTCGGTGGCTTTAATGCTGTCGCCCACTGCCGGAAGCTCAACGAAGACAACGTCCCCCAATTCCTTCTGGGCAAAGTCCGTGATCCCCACCCGCGCGATGTTCCCCTCAACCCGCACCCACTCATGTTCCTCCGTGTACTTCAGTTCCGCTGGATACATGCTAAAGACCCCTTTCTCAGCGTTTTACCGACGGCTTAATGAAAGGCCTCTTGACTATCTGGGCCTTGCTGGGCTTGTTGCGAATCAAAACCTCAAGCTCCGTGCCGGCCCCGGCAAGGTCGGCCCGCACATAGGCCATGCCGATGGCCTCGCCCAAAGAAGGAGACATGGTCCCGGAAGTGACAACCCCTACTTCTTCTCCTCCCCGTTGGATCGGATACCCATGCCTCGGTATCCCCCGCTCGAGCATCTTAAACCCTGCCAGACGGCGGCTGACGCCCTTTTCCTTGGCAGCCGCCAGGGCTTGTTTGCCGATGAAATCCCCTTTGTCCCAGGCCACCACCCAGCCAAGACCTGCTTCCAGGGGGTTTGTCGTCTCATCGATGTCATTCCCGTAGAGAGTATATCCAGCTTCCAGCCGCAAGGTGTCCCGGGCCCCAAGGCCGGCGGGCTCAAGATCTTCTCCCCCCGCCTCCAGCAGCGCATCCCAGACTCTCTCCACATGCTCAGCGGGCATGTAGATTTCAAATCCATCCTCGCCGGTGTAGCCGGTCCGGGACAGGAGACACGAAAGGCCAGCAAACTCCCCTTCGGTATGGGTGAAATAGCCAAGGGCCCCGAGATCCACATCGGTCAAGGTGCGGCAGATCCCTTCGGCCTTCGGCCCCTGGACCGCGATCAGCCCCATCCCGTCCGATGCATCGACCAACTCCGCCCGGCCCTTGTTTACCTCTTGGAGCCACTCCCAGTCTTTCTCCCTGTTGGCCGCATTCACCACCAGGAGAAAATCCTCCCCTCGCCGGTAGACGATGATGTCATCGATGATGCCCCCATCGGGCCGACAAAAGAGGGAATACTGGGCTTTTCCCTCCGGCAAGGTCGATGCATCGTTAGTCGTTGCCTCTTGAAGCACTTCCAGGGCCCGCTCCCCGCGGACGGTGATCTCGCCCATGTGGCAAAGATCGAAGATCCCAGCCTTGGTGCGCACCGCGCGGTGCTCTTCCAAGATCCCCTGGTAGGATACCGGCATCAACCAGCCCCCAAACTCGACGAATTTCGCCCCCAGCCCTTCATGGCGCAAGTACAGGGGGGTCTTTCTCGCGGCCATACCCGCCACCTCCTATCAATATGCTCAAGGGTCGCCCGCCTCTCCCCTCAGTAACCGAAAGTCCCCCGCCGCTATATACTGAAGCAAGGGAGCCATCGACGAAAATTGCCGAGAGGGAGGAAAAACTATGGTGCGCCTTTTGCAGTGCCTATTAAATCCCTTGCTGGCCTGGCGCAAACGAACCATCATCATCGTCTACAAGCGGGGCTATCGCTGACCATAGACTGGTGTGCACCAATGCCGGTACTTGGGCACCTCGCCTTTGACCACCCGGAAGTAGAGCTCTTGCACTTGCCGGCTGATGGGGCCGATGGCGCCATCACCTAAGGGACGGCCGTCGATTTCCACGATGGGGCTCACCTGGGCGCCGGTGCCCACGAAGAAGGCCTCATCAGCCACGTAAAGCTCCGTCCGGTCAACGACCCGCTCACACACCTTAAGGCCCAGCTCCTCCCTGGCCAGGACGATGATGGTCTCCCGGGTCACCCCTTCCAAGATGTCCGAGGTCACCGCAGGGGTAATCAGCTCCCCATCCCTGACCAGGAATAGATTCTCCGCGCTTCCCTCGGAAACATGGCCATCCGCGGTGAGGAAGATGGCTTCATCGTAGCCGTCATCTAAGGCTTCACTCTTGGCCAGGGCCGCATTCACATAGGCCCCAACGACCTTCGCCCGCATGGGGATGCTGTTGTCCCCCAGGTGGACCCAGCTGGACACCTTCGCCCGCAGCCCCTTGCTAAGGTCCAGATACTCCCCAAAGGGGATGGCAAACAGGACGAATCCATCGGCAATGCCCGTCAGCTTCACGCCAATGACCTGGTCCTTTTTGTAGACCATGGGCCGGATGTAGCAGTCTTCCTTGAAGCCGCACCGCCTGAGGAGCTCTACCGTAAGATCCATCAGCTCCCCGAGGCAGTAGCCCGGGGACATCCGCAGGATCCTGCAGGAGCGCTCCAAGCGCCGGTAGTGCTCTTCCATGCGGAAGATGAACAGTTCTTCTTCCTCCCGGGACCAGTAGGCCCTGATGCCTTCGAAACAGCCGGTGCCATACAGGAACCCGTGGGTCATGACACTTATCTTTGCCTCTTCGAGAGGGACGAACTCTCCTTCAAAAAATACGTATAGCTGCAACCGCAAGCGCCTCCTTCCCCCGCGCTTGGCAAGGGACCTTCGCCGTGTCATAATATCAGGGGGTGCGAATAAGTTGCTGTCTAGAGAGAATCGGTTGCTGGACATTTACCGGCGACTGTTTGCTTGTTATGGTCCCCAAGGTTGGTGGCCGGCCGAGACACCCTTTGAAATGTGCGTCGGTGCCATCCTCACCCAGGCCACCGCTTGGCGGAATGTGGAAATTGCAGTTAGACAACTGCGGGATAACAACCTCCTTTCGCCAGGAAGCCTCATCGCCGCCGGGGAAGAGCTCATCGCCCAGCTCATCCGGCCTAGCGGCTACTACCGGCAGAAGGCGAAAAGGCTCATCGCCCTTGACCGGTACATCCTCTCCCGGGGCAGCTCCATGGACTGGCTCAAGGAGGAGGATCCACAAAGACTCCGCCAGGAGCTTCTCGCCGTCCATGGCATCGGCCCGGAAACGGCCGATTCCATTTTGCTGTATGCAGGAGGCCATCCAGTATTTGTGGTCGACAGTTACACAGGAAGGATGCTGCTTCGCCTGGGTCTGATCCAGCCGCCCCCGGATTACCACCGGATCCAGCAAATGTTCATGGACCAGTTGCCGCGGGATCCGGCCCTCTACCAGGAATACCACGCCCTCATCGTCGCCTTGGGCAAACAGGCCTGCAATCCCAAGCCAAAGTGCGGATTATGTCCGTTGGGGGACATTTGTCCAACCCACGCCATGCCTGAATCTACCTTTCCACGAGGTTGAGGGAAATCCTCCTTTAAGGAGCTGATCTCTTTATCGCCAACGCCTGGTGAGGAGGAGAAGCAGGAGGAAGAGCCCCAAGTACCCGTACAGGGGGTAAAAGAGGGCAATCAGACGGGAGAAGCCCACCGTCGTCCAGGGGTGGGCGGCAAGACACAAGGCCAACCCCCGCCATGGGGCCTTCAGGAAGGTTAAGCGGCCGGCCAGGGCATTGGCATTGGCCAGGGCGGTGGTCAGCATCGCGGCCCAGAGGATGAGGGCGTAGCCTCCTTGAAAAAGGGGCCCTCCCAAGGCCGCGGCGTTGAGGAGGGGAAACTCGCCGTAAGGGTTGGCCGTCAACAGGAGGGTCAAGGTGCAGCTCTCCAAGGCTGCCCCCAGGCCAAGACCCCCCCAGAGCCCCGCCCAAGGGGCCTGCCTGCGGGGGATCTCATCGGCAAGGCTGGTCAGCACGCCGATGGCCGGGCCCGTATTGTAGGAGACATAAAGGAGGGCGGCGAGCCACCAGGGAGGGAAGGTCGCGGCGCGGATGGCCCCGCCGGCCGGGTTTGCCGCGCAAAGGCCGAGGACCGCAAGGCATCCGGCAAGGAGGGCCGGCACCAAAAGGAGGCTCGCCCCAAGGAGTCCCTGGTTGCCGCTGGCGGTGATCCCGCCCACCAGCAGGACCATGACCCATGGGCCAAAGGGCGGGGGGAGCCCCAGCTCCTCTAGGATGCGGCCCGAGCCTGACAGCATGATGGCCAGGCCAATGAAGAGGAATCCGGTGAGCAACAGATCGTACATCCTCCCCAGCCGACGGCCGCACAGGTGGTAGAGGACCGTCTGATAGGATTTGGCCTTCATCTCCTGGGCCAGGATCAATGTCTCCCCCCCGATGAGGGCGAACAACCCCGCGGCCAATGCGGCGCCGAGAAGCCCTTTTTCGCCGAAGACGGCAAAGAACTGGAGGATCTCCTGACCCGAGGCGAAGCCCGCGCCGATGATCGCGCCAATGTAAGTCAGGGCAACCTGCCAGATGATGCCCACCACCCCTCCCGAAGGCCAGTTGTCATTCAAGTCTATGCTGGAAGGCCTTGGGGGATGAGCCAATGGTATAAGTCCCCTCGCCCAGGCATATACTGTCGATGGACAACGCCTTCGGAAAGGACGGAAAGGCATGACGCAACGAGGTGCTCCTGGCTCGGGGAGGCAGCGGGCCCGCGTCCACTATGCCCATCCCTTTGCCGCGGAGATGATCGCCGCGGAGGTATCCGCCCAGCTGGCCGCCTTCCCCAGGAAGGCTCCCGTCATCATTTGCATCGGCACCGACCGCTCGACGGGGGATTCGTTGGGTCCCTTGGTGGGCTCCCAGCTGAATGCCGCCTTCAGGGGGGAGCTTCCTGTTTACGGCACATTAGATGAGCCCGTCCATGCCACCAATTTGCTGGAGCATCTGCTCCACGTGGAACAAGTCCATCCCGATGTCCCCGTCTTGGCCGTCGATGCTTGTCTTGGGGCAACGGACAGCGTGGGGATGATCAGCGTCAAGGAAGGCCCCCTGCTGCCGGGGACCGGCGTGAACAAGGAACTGCCCCCCGTTGGGCATTTCCACATCGTCGGGGTGGTCAACGTGGCGGGGTTCATGGAGTTTTTCGTCCTACAGAACACACGTTTGTCTATGGTCATGAAAATGGCCCAGACCATATGTTCTGGGCTCAAGTTAGGTTTGCAGAATCTCCAATTGCCGTCCCCGGGGGTCCGCCCCCTCAGCGGCCCTTTAGACGCCTTTGCAGCTCAGCCAGGATCTCAGCCGGCGATCGACCGGCCCCGTTCAAAATGGGCGCCTTTGTCGAAGTGGTCTGGATCCCCATAGTGTTTTGGCTGAGGCCGCTCGTGATTACCGCATCAACCTGGTTTAGATCACCGGCCAGGTCTACCACCTGGTAGCCTTCCGCCATTAATATTTCTCCCAGGTCCCCCAGGCGATCATCGACGGCCACCACACCCTTTGGCACCGCAGTCACCCCCCTCTAACCTCCCCCTTAGCTTGGCCAGCTCCCGGGGAATTATGCGTTTCCTTACCGGGGCGGATCAGCATCACCGCCGGGGTGCAAGGCGGGGCCTACTAGTGCCTGCTGTTCATCTCGCCGGCACGGGCGGCGCCGGCAGAGTTCTCTTAATGGAAATGCTATTGGCGATCCCATCAGGGGGCATCGGCGCAATGGGCAAGGGCTGCCCGGTAGATCTCTTTCAGGGGCACGCCGGTCTTGGCTGCAAGCTCCCGGCAAGAGGCGTACTCCGGGGCCCAATTGGTTTGGCCAAATCCCCGGGCCGCCTTCAACAGGACCCGTCCGTATGGGGTCTCAACTTCCCGCAGCTCCCGGATCAGTTTATGCCGCTCCATCTCCCCCACCCGCAGGCCGATAGTTGTCGTTTGGGCAAAGATGCAATCCCGCAGGGTCTCCTCCAGGTGGAGAGGGCTGATGACGGTGAGGAGCACGCCGGGCCTGGACTTTTTCATGATCACCGGGGTAAGGTACACATCCAAGGCCCCTTTAGCCAAGAGTTCATCGATGACGTGCTCGTAAAGCTCCGGATTCATATCATCGATGTTGGCCTCCAGGACCCGCACCCAGTCTCCCTCCCCTTGGACTTTGGTCCCGACCACCAGCCGCAAAAGGTTGGGAATCGCCAGTTCCCTGCCCCCCGCCCCGTAACCCACCTGCTGGACCTCCATCTCGGGATAGGGCCCGAAGCGGCTGGCTAGAGTGGCCAGGATCGCGGCCCCTGTCGGGGTGACGAGCTCCCCTTCCACCCCCCGGCTGAAGATGGGGATCCCTTTGAGGAGCTCCATCGTCGCCGGCGCCGGAACAGGGATGGTGCCGTGCTGGCAGTGAACAAAACCGCTCCCCACATGGAGGGGAGATGCTTCCAGGGTCTTTGCGCCCAACAGCCGCAGTCCCACAACGGCCCCGACTACGTCAACGATGGAATCGACCGCCCCCACTTCGTGGAAATGGATATGGTCTAGACTCCGCCCGTGGGCCTTGGCCTCCGCCTCCCCCAATTTCTTGAAGACGGCTTTGATCTTGGCCTTGTCCTCTCCGGGCAGGGCGCTCTCCTCGATGATGGCGACTATGTCTCGGTAGTCCCGCTCCGGCTGATCCGCGGTGACCTCCACCGTGCACTTGGTCCCGGCTAGACCCCGGCGGCGAACGGGGCTGAAGGAGAGGCGGTAGCCGTCGATAGGCACCTTGGCCAGCTCCTCATGCAAAGCCTCAGGATCGACGCCGGCATCGACGATGGCCCCGAGGAACATATCGCCGCTGACGCCGCTGAAACAATGGGCGTAAACGATGGTCATCTCTTCATCCTCCATGCTCCTGCTCGCTCCCCGAACCGGCAGCGAGGCGGTTGATGATGGCCGCCATATACCCGGCGCCGAACCCGTTGTCGATGTTGACCACAGCCACCCCGGAGGCGCAGCTGTTCAGCATCGTAAGGAGGGGGGCAAGGCCGTCGAGATGGGCGCCGTAGCCGATGCTGGTGGGTACGGCGATGATGGGCTTGTCCACCAGCCCCCCAACGACGCTGGCGAGGGCCCCTTCCATGCCGGCGACGACGATGAGGACATTGGCCCCCCGCAACTCCTCCCGGCGGGAGAGCAGCCGGTGCAAACCGGCAACCCCCACATCATAAATCCGGTCCACCTGGTGGCCCATGGCCCAGGCCGTCACCGCGGCCTCTTCGGCGACGGGCACATCCGCGGTCCCCGCGGTCAGGACCGCGATCCGTCCGGGGTACAGAGGCTTTGGCTCCTCCCCCATCAGGATGATCCTCGCCTCGGGGAAGTACCTGGCCCCCGGGAGGACCTCCCGGACGGCTTGGTAAGCCTTTTCATCGGCCCGGGTGGCCAGGACGATGGGATTGTCCACCGCCAGGCGCCGGCAGATCGACTGGACCTGGGATGGGGTTTTGCCCAGGCAGAAAACCACCTCGGGAAACCCTTTGCGGATGACCCGGTGGTGGTCGATCTTGGCAAAGCCCAGCTCTTCATAAGGAAGGAAGCGCAGCCTCTCCATGGCGGCCTCGACAGGCAACCTTCCCGCCCGCACTTCCTCCAAGAGGCTGCGTACATTAGCTTCATACATTTCTCCTGGGGGCACCTCCTCCACATCCCGAGCGGCTACTGCCGCCCGCCCTTGGCCAGCCGCCCGTGGATGCGCCTGATTAGACCAACGAGCCCGCTCCCGCCGCCGTCCCCAACTGCTGTTTCAGCGAGCCTACCTGCCAACCGCCTTATCGCCCCCGCCGCCCGGGACCGGCCATGACTGCTGAGGACATCAACTTGGCGGCGGACCGCCCGGGGCACCGCGGGGTCCATGGGCACGTACCCTAAGTATTTCAACTCATAATCGAGAAACTCTTTTGCGGCAAACCGCATTTTGCTGGCTATGAGCTCCGCCTCCCGGCCGCTCTCCGCCATGTTGATGAGGAGGAAAAGCTCTGTCTCTCCCCCGAGCCCCCGCAAGACCTTAATTAGGGCATAGGCGTCGGTGACGGCGTGGGGCTCCGGGGTAGTAATCAAGATGGCCTGCCGGGCTGCGGTCAACAGGTCCGTCACCCGCCTTCCCAGCCCAGCCCCAGTATCTAGCAGGATGAAATCCATCACCCCATCGAGGGGGCTTAGCTCCTCCAACAGCTGCCGGATCTGGTGCGGCCCTAGGGCAGTCAGCTCTGCGAGCCCCGCGGCTCCCGGCAGCACTTTGATTCCCCCTGGGCCGTCTACCAGCACCTCCGCGACACGCATGGTCCCGTGCACCAAGTGGGCGAGGTTGTACTTGGGCGTCAAATTGAGCAAGATGTCCACATTGGCGGTGCCCAGATCCCCATCGACGATGCAGACCTTCTTGCCCAGCTCCGCCAAGGCCACCGCGAGGTTGACAGCTAGCACCGTCTTGCCCACTCCCCCTTTGCCGCTGGTGATGGCTACGAGCCGGGACAAGGACGGGGGACCATCCTCCGGGGAAGGGGGCAGCTGCTCCAAGGCCGCGGGGTGAAGATCGGGGGTGACCAGGACCAGGCAGCGATCGGCCCCGCTTTTGCGGCTCAAGACGACTCCCGCAAAGATGACTTCATCCGACTCGGGGGGCCGCACCCGCACCTGGGTGCCGGCCGCGATCAAGGTGATGCGGCCTCCTTCCTCGGGCACGCTGACCCGCATCATCTTGTAGCCTTCCTCCAGGACCTGGCATTTATATGTTCCCCGGTACAGGGGAGAGTCTGTTTCAAGGATGACGAAAGAACCTGGAGCTAGCCTGCTGCGACCGATCCCTGCCTCTTCCATCGCTGTCCTCCCGCTTTAACCGTCCCTCATTCGCCGAGGAGACTATTCACGATCCGGTTGATATCCTCGCTGGTGTAATACTCGATTTCGATCCTGCCCGCGGATTTGCCCCGGGGTTTGATGCGCACCCGGGTCCCCAAAGCTTCCTGGAGCATGTTTTCCACTTGGGCAAGTTGGGGACTCAGGGAACTAGGCTTTTTCGTTGTTCCACGTGGAACCTTTTTCTTGGCGAGACTCTGCACCAAACGCTCCGTCTCCCGGACCGACAGGCCCTTCTCGACCACCTGGACCGCGGCCTTGACCTGTTCTTTACCCTCCAAACTGAGGAGGACTTTCGCGTGTCCTGCGCTCAGCTTCCCCTCCAGGACCATCTGCTGCACCTCCGCCGTGAGGGACAAGAGGCGCAGGGAATTCGCGATCGTTGGGCGCTTCTTCCCCACCATGGCGGCCAACTCCTCCTGGGTCAGGCCGGCCAGCTGCATCAGCTGCCGATAAGCGTGGGCCTCTTCGATGGGGTTGAGATCCTCCCGCTGGATATTCTCCACCAGGGCCTGGGCCATCATTTCCTCATCGCTCACATGCCGGACGATGGCCGGAATCTCCTTGAGTCCAGCCTTAGCCGAGGCCCGCCACCGCCTCTCCCCGACGATCAGCTCGTACCCTTCCCCCATCGGGCGGACGACGACCGGCTGCAGGACTCCCTGACGGCGAATCGAATCGCTCAGCTCCTCCAAACTGGCCTCATCGAAGGTCCGCCGGGGCTGGAAGGGGTTGGGGCGGATTTGGTCGAGGTTAATTTGCTGCACCTGCTCCCGGACTTGCTCCCCAGTTCCCATCAAGGCCCGCAGGCCCTTGCCTAGGGCTTGTCTACTCATCCCGCCATCACCTCGTCCGCCAGCTGCCGGTAGGCTTCGGCCCCCTTGGACTTGGCATCGTACTTGAGGATGGGCAGCCCAAAACTGGGCGCCTCGCTGAGCCGGACATTCCGGGGGATGACCGCCTGATACACCTTATCCCCGAAGACTCCCCTGACTTCCTCAACCACTTGCTGGGACAAGTTCGTCCGGGCATCGTACATGGTCATCAAGACTCCCTCAATCTTCAAACCCGGATTTAGATGCTCCCGCACAAGTTCAATGGTCCGCAAGAGCTGGCTGAGCCCCTCCAGGGCGTAATACTCGCACTGGATAGGCACCAGCGCCCCATCGGCTGCCGTCAGCCCGTTGATGGTCAACAGTCCCAGGGATGGGGGCGCATCGATAAAGATGTAATCGTACTCCTCCCGCACGCCCGCGATTGCCCGCCGCAGCCGAAACTCCCGGGAAATAACAGAGACGAGCTCCACCTCGGCGCCGGCCAGCTCGATAGTTGCGGGAGCCACCACGAGTCCCTCCACTGGGCTGGGCAGGAGGATCTCCTCCAAGGGCCGTCCCTCGATCAACACGCTGTACATGCAGTTTTCCACTTCAGCTTTGTCGATGCCCAGCCCACTGGTGGCGTTGCCCTGGGGATCTGCATCGATGAGCAGCACCTTTTTCCCAGCATCGGCCAGGTAGGCCCCCAAATTGACCGCCGTCGTGCTCTTGCCTACTCCGCCCTTCTGGTTGACTACCACCAAGACTTTGGCCATCTTCCTAACTCCCGTCCTTCCTCTGAGTCTCTGCCCGCCGCCCGATGCGGATGTGGATCACCACCTCATCCTGCCCTTTGGCCTCTTCCTCGATCCTCACCGCGAGCCCCGCCCGCTCCAGCTGGGCCGTCAACTTCCGCAGGCTGTTCATGAAAGGCCGCATATCTTTGATGACGCCGATCCACCTCTGACCCTTGCCCTTCCCCTTCTGTTCCCGGGCCGCGATGAGCTGCTCCACCTTCTTGACGCTAAGGCCTTCCTTGGCGATCCGCTCGATCATCTCCAGCTGCTCTTCAGGGGACCCTAACCGCAGGAGGGCCCGGGCATGCCTCTCGGTGATCATTTCCCGGGAAATAATCGCCTCCCGAACCTCCGGGTGGAGGCGCAATAGCCGCAGCTTGTTCGCGATGGCCGACTGGGAGCAGCCGATGCGCTTCGCCAACTCTTCTTGGGTCAAGTCAAACTCGGTGATGAGCCGCTGATAACCTTCCGCCTCTTCGAAGAAGTCCAAATCCTTGCGCTGTAAATTCTCGATCAGGGCCAGCTCCGCGGCCGCCTGCTCCGATAGGGCCTTGACCACCGCGGGGATGGACCGCCAGCCTAACCGCCGACAAGCTCGCCAGCGGCGCTCCCCGACCACCAGTTC
Organism: Bacillota bacterium; assembly: GCA_012521755.1. Classification (GTDB taxonomy): domain Bacteria; phylum Bacillota; class Limnochordia; order JAAZLZ01; family JAAZLZ01; genus JAAZLZ01. The sequence continues at coordinate 34,147 of JAAYLV010000105.1, forward strand.
GTAGCCGCCCTCTCTCATCCGGACCACTACCGGATGGAGGAGCCCATGCTCCGCGATGGATGCGGCCAGCTCCTCTATCTTCCCTTCATCGATCCGCTGTCGGGGTTGATACGGGCTGGGCCTAATCTCTTCAATGGGAACGGCGACGATCTCCTCCCGCCAGTGGATCTTCCCTTCCGTCCCCAAGGAAGGTGCGGCCTCCTCGCTTTCCTCCTTAACCGAACGGGACCGGAGCAGATCTGTCAGCTTCACCCCATCCACCCCTTTCCTCTCGGCCCCATCCCTGGGGCCGCTGCCGATCGGTAAGAAGTTCTTCTCCCAGGGCAATTCTTCCTCCCGGGAGGCGGCCTAGAGGGGCCTTTTCTCCGGGATGCCGGCCCGGCGCGGGTATTTCGCCGGGGTGATGCCTGTCTTCTCGATTGCGATGAGCAGCCGCTCCCCCGCATCCCTGGGCAAGACGACCCGGATAGTCTTTTCTGGTCGGCCCCCCAAGACCTCGATGGCCCGGGCCCCATCTTCCAGCTCCCTCTCCCCGTCGGGTCCCTTCAGCGCGAGGAACCGGCCGCCCACCCGGACCAAGGGCAGGCAAAACTCCGCCAGGACAGGGAGCGGGGCCACCGCCCGGGCCGTGACCAGATCGAAGCTTTCCCGCAAGGGCCCCCTGCCCGCATCCTCCGCCCGGCTCCAGACTACTTGCCAGCCCTCCGGGAAAAGGCGCGTGCATACAGCCTCGAGGAATTCGGCCTTCTTCCGGGAGGCCTCCATGAGGGTGAGGATCAGTCCCGGCTGGAAGATCTTCAACGGGATCCCCGGCAGACCCCCGCCGCTCCCCACATCCAAGAGGGTCATCCCCTCTGCCAGTTCCACCGCCAAGGCCGCGGCGAGAGAGTCGAGGATATGCTTGACGGCCACCTCCTCCGGGTCGGTGATGGCCGTCAGATTCATCCGCTGATTGGCGAGGATCAGCTCTTCCACATAGGCGATCAAGAGCCCTTCCTGATCCTCCGTCAGGGCTAGACCCCAAGGGGCCAGGCCCTCCCGCAAAATCTCCCGAAAGGCAGCTTCCTTCAACTTTTCATTCCCCTCTCCCGGTGCAAAGCAACCATTAGTACGCTAACGTCGGCGGGGCTCACGCCCCCGATCCGGGCGGCCTGTCCGAGGGACCTGGGGCGGGCCCGGCTCAGCTTCTCCTTGGCCTCCTGGGAAAGTCCCGTAATGGCAGCGTAGTCCCAGTTTTCCGGGAGCAGCATCCCCTCCAGCCGCCGAAACCGGGCAACCGCCTTTTTCTCCTTGGCCAAGTACCCCGCGTATTTCACCTCAACCTCCACCAGGGCCGCGATCTCCGGGGGCAGGGGCCTTCCCCCCAGCTTCACGACCAATTCGTAGTCCACATCCTGGCGGCGCAGGATCTCGGCTAAGGTGGCTGGCTCCGCCAGGGGACTTGTCCCGCCGGAGGTGAGGATTTCTTGCACCTCCTGCCGAGGTGAGACGGCCATTTCTTCCAGGTGCTCCTTGGCGGCCCAAACCATCTCCCAGCGCCTTTGCATCCGCCGCAATCGCTCCCCATCAACCAGGCCGCGGCGGTGTCCGATCTCCATGAGCCGCCAATCCGCGTTATCCTGCCGGAGGGATAGGCGATACTCGACCCGGGCCGTCAGCATCCGGTAGGGTTCATCGAGCTCTTTGGTCACCAGATCATCGATCAACACCCCGATGTAAGCCTCATCTCGCCCCAGAATCAAGGGCTCTTCTCCCCTCACCCGGGCCGCTGCGTTGATGCCGGCGATGAGCCCCTGGACGGCAGCTTCTTCGTATCCCGAGGTGCCGTTGATCTGGCCGGCAAAAAAGAGCCCCTCCATGCCCTTGATCTCCAGGGTGGGTTGGAGCTGGCCCCACTCGAGGGCATCGTATTCGATGGCATACCCAAAGGCGGTGATCCGGGCATGCTCTAAGCCCGGGATGGTGGGGAGAAGCTGTTCTTGGATTTCCCGGGGCAGGCTCGTTGATACCCCGGCAAGATACACTACCGGCGTCTCCCACCCGAGGGGCTCGATGAAGACCTGCTGGCGCCGACCGGCAAACCGGTCCATCTTGATCTCGATCGAGGGACAGTAGCGGGGACCCGCCCCGACGATGGCGCCGCTGTAAAGGGAGGCCCGCTGGAGGTTTTCCAGGACCAATGCCTCGGTGGCCGGGGTAGTGTAGGTAAGGTAGCAAGGGGCTTGCTTTTTGCGGGGAAGCTCCCCGTCGAAGGAAAACCCTTCCCGCAGGTCCTCCCCCGGCTGGATCTGCATCTTGGTGTAATCGATGGTCCGCCCATCCACCCGGGGGGATGTCCCGGTTTTCAGCCGGATGGTCCGCAGGCCCAGCCTTTCCAGGGCGGAGGTCAGATCGGACGATCCTTCCGGGGCAAAGCGTTCATCCCCCCGGTGGATCTCCGATCGCAAATGGGTGCCCGTCGCGACGATCACGCATTTCCCCTTGTACCGGGCCCCATCTGCCGTCGCCACCGTCCACGGGGGCCCTTCATCCAGATGGACCACCTTCCCCTCGACCACTTCCAAGTTGGCCTGGCCCCTGAGTACGCCCAGCATCCGCCGCTGATAGCCGGCCAAGTCCGCCTGGGCCCTAAGGGCCCTTACGGCAGGGCCTTTCCCCCGGTTCAACAGCCGGATCTGCATGTACTCCTGGTCGATGTTCCGGGCCATCTCGCCCCCGAGGGCGTCGAGCTCCCGGATGAGCTGCCCCTTCCCCGGCCCCCCCAGGGATGGGTTGCACGGCATCAAGGCAACATCTTCATATTTAATAGTCAACATCAAGGTGCGACACCCCAGGCGGCTTGCCGCCAGGGCCCCTTCACACCCTGCATGTCCCCCCCCTATGACGATCACATCGTAAACCATCCAGGTCACCTCTACTTGCCAAGGCAAAAACGGCTAAAGATCTCATCGAGGAGGTCCCCATCGACGCTCTCCCCGGTGATCTTGCCCAGGGCCGCGAGCGCGGCCCGCAGGTCAATGCAGATTAGTTCATCGGAAAGGCCCGCGACTGCCGCCTCCCCGGCGGCCCTGACGGCCCCGAGGGCCTCCTCGAGGGCCTCGGCGTGGCGGAGGCTGGCCACCATGACCCCTTCGAGGGACTGCCCCACAGCCTCATCATAAATGGTCTTTTTCAGCTCATCAAGGCCCCAGCCATCCTTCAGGCTCACCTTCAAGACGGGAGCTTCCGGAAGGTAGGCCTTGACATCTTCAGGAAAGGTCTTTTGGGGCAAATCCCCCTTATTGATGAGGACAATGGCCTGCCGGCCCCCAAGCTCCCCCATGAGGCGTAGGTCTCCTTCCTCAAGGGGGACGGAGCCGTCGATCACCAGCAGAATCAGATCAGCTCGGGCAGCTTGCTGCCGGGCCCGCTCCACCCCCAGCCGCTCCACTTCATCGAGCCCCTTCCGGATCCCCGCGGTATCCACCAAGCGGACGGGCACCCCGCGGATGATGACCACTTCTTCAATAACGTCCCGGGTCGTCCCCGGAATCGGGGTGACGATGGCCCGCTCTTCTCCGAGGAGGGTATTGAGCAAGGTGGACTTGCCCACATTGGGCCGGCCGAGGATGACTGTGCGGACGCCCTCCCGCAGGGCCCGTCCTCCTTTGAAGCCCGCGAGGAGCTCTTCGATGGCCATCTTGCACCTATTTATGATTTCACATGTCGCCCCCCGGTCCTCCGGCGGGATGTCTTCTTCGGGAAAATCGAGCCGGGCCTCCAGCTCCGCCAGGGCCCCTAGGAGGTCTTGCCGCAGGGCGGCCACTCGCCGGCCCAAAGCCCCCCGCAGCTGCTCCATGGCCAGCTGCAGCCCCCGGTCGCTTTGGGCCCGGATCACATCCATGACGGCCTCCGCCTGGGAAAGATCCAGCCGGCCCCTCAGGAACGCCCGCTTGGTGAACTCGCCAGGTTCCGCCAGGCGCGCCCCGCCCATCAAGACTAGTTCCAGAATCCGCCCCAGGGGCGCCATCCCCCCGTGGCAGTGGATCTCCACCACATCTTCCCGGGTGTAGCTTCGCGGCGCCCGCATCACTACGGCCAGGACCTCATCGATGGGTTGGCCCTCCCCATCTTTGATGAAGCCGTACTGCATCTCCCGGTTTCTTCCATGGGACAGAGGTTTTTTCCCGTGAAAAATCCTTTCCACGATGGGGATGCTGTCGGGACCGCTGACCCGTACGATCCCGATGCCGCCTTCGCCGGGAGGCGTTGCTACTGCCGCGATGGTATCCCCTACGCCCATCATTTTTCTCCCTTTTCCCCCTTTTTACCGGATGCAAAAAGCACGCTTCCTGGGACAGCGTGCCTCTCTACCCGATCGACAAGGGACTCGCCAGAAAACGGGTTTTTTCGTGAAAAGCTCCCCCGAAAAATCACCGGGGAGCGATCACCACCCGTCGGTAAGGCTCGACCCCTTCACTGTAGGTGCTGACTCCCTCTTCCCCTTGGAGGGAAAGATGGATAATCCGCCGCTCGTGGGCGTTCATCGGCTCGAGGACTACCCGGCGTCCATTCCGCCGGGCCTTATCCGCCGACCGCAGGGCAAGGCTCCGCAAGGATTCCGCCCGGCGCTCCCGGTAGCCTTCCGCATCGACCAAGACCCGCAGCCACTCGCCGCCTTCCTTGTTGCCTACCATGCCCGCAAGATACTGGAGGGCATCGAGGGTCTGACCCCGTCGTCCAATCAAAAGGCCCAGGCCTTCGCCGCTTAAGTTCACTAGGATCGATTCATCTTCGATCCGCCAGCTGGCCTGGACGTCAACCCCCATCAGGCCTGCCGCCTCTTCCAGCCAAGAGGCCACCTTCCGGGCCTTATCCTCAGGGGTAACCAGTCTTGTCACCCGCACCCGGGCTTGTTTTGACCCGATAATCCCGAATAATCCTTTGGCACCTTCATCGAGGATTTCGATTTCAACCTGGGACCGATCAGCCTCCAGCTCGGCCAGGGCGGCCGCTAAAGCCTCTTCGATGGTCCTACCTGTCGCCTCCACCGTCCGCATCCTTGTCCTCCTCCTTCACCCGCCCCTGTTCTCCTCTAGTGACGAGATACTGCTGGACCATGGAAAAAAGGTTGCTGATGACCCAGTACAGCACGAGGCCAGCGGGGAACCTTATGCTGACCCAGCCGATCATGATCGGCATCACCATCATCATCGTCTTCTGTGAGGGATCGGGATTCGTTTGCATCATTTGCGCATAGGTGGTCACGGCCGACAAAATCGGCAGTATGTAGAAAGGATCTGGCTGGCCCAACCCGCCTCTCAGCCACAGGAAAGGCTCATCGCCAAAGGGAAACTCCCGCAGAACACGAAATAAGGCCCAGAGTACAGGCAGCTGGACCAACATGGGCAAGCAGCCCCCGAAGGGGTTTATCTTGTGCTTCTTGTACAGCTCCAGGGCCCTTCGCTGGTATTCCTGGGGATTGTCCTTGTACTTTTTCTGCAAGGCCATCATTTCCGGCTGCAGTTCTTTCATGACGGCCATGCTTTTCGTCTGACTGGTGAACAGCGGATACAACACGATTCTGATGACAATGGTTAGGAGTAAAATAGCGAGCCCGCCATTGCCCGTCAGGCTCACGAAGTATTGGAGCAGCCATTCCAGCCCTCTTGCTAAGAACTCGAAGATTTCCATCGCCTCCATTCCGCCTCATGCCGTCTCAGTCAACCGGATCGTAGCCCCCCGGATGAAATGGATGGCACCGCAAGAGTCTCAGCGCCGCTTTGCCCACCCCCCGCCAAGGCCCGTACTTCATGATGGCCTCCTGGGCGTAGGCGGAACATGTGGGATAAAAACGACAGGTCCTCGGCTTCATGGGGGAAATCAGACGCTGATAAAGACTCAGCGTCCCCAGGAGCAGCGCCTTAAAGCCGCCCCCCATCAACCTCCAAAGACCCGTCATCCCTCTCATCATTGTCACCCTTTGTCAGCCCTGCCCGCGCCGTCACATCGGCCACCGCCTCCGCCAGCTCTTGGAAGCTCGCGTCTTTCGCCTCTTTCCGCACGACCAGGACTAAATCCCTTCCATCCCTTATTCCATCCCAGCGTCCCCGCAGGATCTCCTGCAGCCGGCGTCGGACTTTATTGCGCTGCACCGCCTTGCCGACCCGCCGGCCCAGGACTAGGCCCACGCGGCTTTGGCCCTGATCGTTCTTTACGTAATACAAGGTCAGGAGCCGATTGGCCTTGCGCCGACCATGGGCGAAAGCCCGACGGTAATCTGCTCCGCGGCGAAGCCGCATTTCCCTCGGCAGGCCCACGTTTCTACGCGCAAAGGCGCTTGCGTCCCTTTGCCCGCCGCCGCTTCAGGACCCGTCGCCCACCGGGCGTGGCCATGCGAGCTCGGAACCCGTGGGTTTTTTTCCGCTTCCTTATATTAGGCTGGAAAGTCCTTTTCACCCAGCCCCACCCCCTTCAACGCCATTTAGCCAAAATGCCATTAAGATTATAGCCCAGGGCTTCTAATCATGTCAAGCAATGGCATAAACCCGGCTTTTTTTACCCTTTTTCACCCCTCCTTTCCTCCCCTGGCCCCTTCCCTTGACTAGATCCGTCGATCATAGTACGATGAAAGCAGTTGTGGAAAATTCTGCGCCCGTCACCTTTTCCAGGTCCCTTTTCACCACTGCTGCTTTGGACTTAGAGAGTTTTCCACACAATGTGGACAACCTTGTGGATATCATCCAATCGCCCACGGGGGCGACCTTTGGCCCTGTGGATGAGAGTTATGCACAGGGCCGCTGTGACTATTTCAGCTCTTTTCCTGGGGCCGAGGCCCCCTTGGACCGCCAGGAGGGCAACAGACATGGTCGCACACTGTGTGGATATTCCCCCTTTCTTCCGGCCGCTGCGGGGAGCAGGTCCCTTTTTCCACGACCTGTGGAAAACCTGTGTATACTGTGGATTACCTCCGGGGTCTTCTTTCCACAGCGTCCCTCCCCGTCGACCTTACAAGTCTCGCCAGGGCCATGTGGAAGGGGTTTTTCGGCTTTTTCCATAGTTGTCCACAACAGGGGGCAACCCCTGTGGATAACTTTGTCGGGTTTTTCACAAATGAGCCTTGCTCGCCCCGCAGGAAAGTAGGGAGGTCATGGGCTTTCTCGCTTCACTTTTCCGTCGATCAACCGATCCTTCCCGCCGCCCCTTGCCCAGGCGGCTAGCGGCGCGGCTGGCAGTGTATGACTCCCCGGGGGTCGCCCCCCGCCTCGTCGAAGTCCAGGGGACGAAAGTGCAAGAATTCATGGATGAGCTCGCGGCCACCACCTATTCCCTGGCCCAGGAAAAGGGCGGCCGCATTCCTTTCACCGCGCTGAAAGAGGTGGTGGAAAACCTGATCCATGCCGCCTTCCACGAGGTCACTATTACCATTTCCCCCGACGGCAACACTATTCGCATCGCCGATGGGGGCGGCGGCATCCCCGATAAGGAAAAGGCCCTCATCCCCGGCTACTCCAGCGCCGCGGGCGAAATCAAAAGGTACATCAAAGGGGTGGGGTCGGGCCTGCCGGTGGCCCAGGAGGCCCTCCAGGCCTTGGGAGGGATCTTGGACATCGACGACAATTTGAGCGGGGGAGCAGTCGTCACCTTGTCCGTCGACCCTGTGGAAAAGTCTCCGCCGGGGCCGCAAGTTCCGGCAGGAGATGGGACAGGCCAGACAGAATATAGTACCCGCACCGTTGACGACGGCGCCGATGGGCCCTGCCTGCACCCCGCAGCTGCGGCGGCGGGGCTTTCGCGTCGACAGGAAGAAGTCCTCATTCTCCTTGCGGAACATGAAGAGATCGGGCCTTCATCGGTGGCCCGCAAAGCAGGCATCAGCCTGAGCACCGCCTATCGGGACCTTGTCTACCTGGAAGAACTTGGTCTTGTGGAGTCTAAACCCAACGGCAAACGGGTGCTCACTCCCGCGGGAGGGGCGCTGTTGGCAGCCCTGCGGGGCACAGACCGTTGAGCGCGCCGCCCTTAGGAGGTACTAGCATGAGTGAACAGCTTGACTTAATCTGGGAAAAGACCCTCGGCCTCCTCAGGCAGGAGCTGCCCAAGCCTAGTTTTGACACCTGGCTCAAGGGCACCAAGGCCTGTTCTTTCAGCGACGGACGCCTTACCGTTGAGGTGCCCAATGAATTCGCCCGGGACTGGGTCGAGGCCCGCTACAAAGAAGATCTGCAACGGGCCCTTCAGCAGGTGGTGGGGGATAATTGGGAGATCCTGTTCGTCATCCCCCAGGCCGAAGGACCCGCCCCCGCGCCGCGAACTATCCCGGAGGCGGCCCCCGCGGCCTTGAACCCCAAGTATACCTTCGATACTTTTGTCGTCGGCAACGGCAATCGCTTTGCCCACGCCGCCTCCTTGGCCGTGGCGGAAGCTCCCGCCCGGGCCTACAACCCCCTGTTTCTGTACGGGGGCGTTGGCCTTGGCAAGACCCATTTGATGCAGGCTATCGGCCACTACGCGCAGGTCCATCATCGCCAGCTGCGGGTCGTTTACGTCTCCTCGGAGACCTTCACCAACGATCTCATCAGCGCGATCGCCCGCAAGTCGATGCAAGAGTTCCGGGGCAAATACAGGAACGCCGACATCCTCCTCATCGACGACATCCAATTCGTCGCCGGGAAAGAATCGACCCAGGAGGAGTTCTTCCATACCTTCAATTCCCTCTATGAGGCGAACAAGCAGATCGTCATCACCTCCGATCGGTCTCCCAAGGACATCCCCACCCTCGAGGAACGGCTCCGCTCCCGCTTCGAGTGGGGCCTCACGGCCGATATTCAGCCTCCCGATGTGGAAACCCGCATCGCCATCCTGAAGCAGAAGGCGAAGGCCGATGGGATCACCATCGACGATGAAACTCTCTCTTACATTGCATCCCAAGTGGAGTCCAACATCCGGGAGCTGGAGGGCGCCTTGAATCGGGTCACGGCTTACGCCTCCCTCCAGGGGACAGCCATCACCTTGACCCTAGCCCAAGACGCCCTGAAGGACATCCTCTCCTCCCAAGAGAAGCGGCCTCCCACCATCGCCCGCATCCAAGAAGTCGTTGCGGAGTACTACGGAGCCACCACCGCGGACTTGCAGAGCAAGAAAAGAACCAAAGCCGTCGTCTTTCCCCGGCAGGTGGCCATGTATCTTTGCCGCGAGCTCACCGACTCATCCCTCCCCCAAATCGGCGACCACTTTGGCGGCCGGGATCACAGCACGGTGATCCACGCCTGCGATAAGATTGCCAATGACTTGACGAAAGACCCTTCCTTAGCCGCGGACGTGCAAGAACTGATCCGGATCCTAAGAAGTTCTTAACTTGTGGATACCATGTGGAAGGGATGTGGAGGGCTCCAGGCCTGTGGACGATGTGGAATAACGTACCTAATTTTCCACACCTTTTTCGACACAAATTGCCCTTGCCAGCTATGGCCGCAATGGCCTTTTCCACAAATCCACAGCCCTTACTACTGCGACTACTGCTCTTATCTATTTATTTAGGGATGGTGATTTTTCCACACTCTCCCGCAAAACCATGATCAGAAAGGGTGCTATACCATGAAGGTGATTTGCAGGCAGGACGAGTTGATGCGAGGGGTCAGCATCGTCGAACGGGCCGTCAGCACCCGGGACATCCGGCCCGCGTTGATGGGCATTCAGCTCGAGGCCGTCCCTGGAGAGCTTCGGCTCGCCGGGTGCGATTTGGAAATGAGGATAGAATATGTCATTCCCGCGGAGACTAGCCGCGAGGGGAAAGCCCTGGTGGAAGGACGCTACTTTTCCGCCATTGCCCGCCGCCTGCCCGATGGCATGGTGGAGCTGGAAGAAGATGCCGGGCTGCTCCATGTCCGGGGCGGCCGGGCGGATATGTCCCTCCATTTGATCGTGGGGGAGGAGTTTCCCGAGCCGCCGGCGGGGGATTACCTGACCAGGTTCACTTTGGATCAGGAACTGTTGAAGACCATGATCAAGCAGACGGCTTTTGCCACCGCAGATGCCGATGAACTGCGGGTTTTCATGCGGGGGATTCTCTTTGAAGCTGGGGATGGTCACCTCCACCTGGTGGCCACCGACAGCAGCCGCCTTGCCGTCCGGCGGGCTGCCGCAGCTGATCTGCCGCCCCTGCGGGCCCTGGTGCCGGCCCGGGTGTTGCAGGAGCTGGCCAGGTTCCTCCCCTTTGATGGGGCAGATGCCCTAGAGATCGCGGTGGGGAGCAATCAAATCGCCATGCAGGGCGGGGGGGCAGCTTTTTATTCGCGCCTTTTCGAGGCGGCTTTCCCCGATTACCGGATGGTGCTGCCGAAGGAGCTCCCCACCAAAGTGGTGGTGGATCGGAAAGCTTTGGAAGAGGCCATCGACAGGGTCAGCCTGGTTGTGCGCAAGGGGCCGGCGGTGGTGGATGTTGCCCTAAAGGGGGGCGTCATCCAGCTCCTTTGTCACAGCAAAGAGGTTGGCAGGGGCTTTGATGAGCTTGCCGCAAGGCAAGAAGGTCCCGACATTGAGATTAGCTTCCAGGCCAGGCTCATCACGGAAGCCCTGAAGGCCCTCGATGATCATGACGAGGTGAGCATGGCCTTTACCTCGGAGACAGGACCGATGGTCCTCAGCATTCCGGGGAAAGATGATTACCTGTATCTGTTGATGCCTGTCCGGGGTTAGACGGGGGGAGATAGGCTTGGAGCCTGAGCAGGTCAGGATCGAGACCGAGACGATTAAAGTCCAGCAGCTCCTCAAGTGGGTCGGGGCCGCCGCGACGGGGGGCGAGGCGAAGGAAATGATCGCCAGGGGCGAGGTGGCGGTCAACGGGGAGCCGGAACTAAAGCGGGGCCGGCAGCTGCATCCCGGGGACTTGGTGCAGCTTGCCGATGGGCGATCCTTCATCCTGGTCGGACGGGGAGAGGAATGACTTAAGTGTATATCACTGCCCTGACGGCTAGGTCCTTTCGCAACTATGACTCTTTGGCGGTCGGTTTTTCCCCCGGGGTAAACATCATCGTTGGGGCTAATGCCCAGGGAAAGACGAATCTGTTGGAAGCCGTCCATTTCCTGGCCACGGGCCGCTCCCACCGGGCGGGCCGGGATGGGGAGCTGGTCAAGTGGGGGAGGGACTTGGCCTTTCTCCGGGGCGAGGTGAGCTCCTTTGGCGGCTCCCGCTCCATCGAAGCACAAATCCCCGCCGCGGGGAGAAAGAGCATCAAGGTGGACGGGACGGAGCTTAGGCGGTTGAGCGATCTATTCGGGATCTTCCAGATCGTCATGTTCACCCCTGATGACCTGCAGCTCATCAAAGGGTCCCCGGGTCTTCGGCGCCGCTACCTCGACATGCAGATCTGTCAGATCAGCCCCCTTTACCGCCACTACCTGCAGCGCTACAACCAGGTCCTGCGGCAAAGGAACAAGCTGCTGGAGCGAAGGGAGGCAAGGAGCCTCCCCGTGTGGGATGAACAGCTGGTCCGCTTTGGGAGCGCAGTGATCCGCTATCGGCTGAGGGCCGTTGAGGTTCTGTCCCCCTTCACCCAAAGGCACTACCGGGCCATCGCCGGGGAGGGTGAGGAAATGAAGCTTGCCTATCAGCCTTTCTGGGCCAGGGAGGGGGAGGGCCCCCCTTGGTCGGAGGATGATATTCAAGGGCTCTTCCGGGAGGAGATAAGGCGAGTCCGGGAGGATGAGCTGCGGCGGGGCCAGACCCTCGTTGGACCCCAGCGGGATGATCTGGTCTTTGCCATCGCCGATCGTCCAGCCAAGTCTTTTGCCTCCCAGGGACAGCAGCGAAGCGGGGTTTTGGCCTGCAAGCTCGCGGAGCTGGATTACATCCAGCGGGAAAGCGGGGAGTATCCGCTCCTCCTGTTGGATGATGTGGCATCGGAGCTCGATGATGAGCGCAGGGAGCGCTTTTTTGCCGGGGTGCCCGAAGGGGTGCAGCTTTTGCTCACGACGACAAGTCTTCGGCCATTGATGCCGATCTTAGCCCACGGTCAGGTGTTTCGCATCGCTAATGGCATCATCAGGGAAGGGAAAGGAGGGTAACAGATTGTTCTTGCATTTAGGCGGCTGTGTTGTTGTCCCTTTGGAGGAGGTGGTGACCATCGTCCAAATTGGACGGGAGGCATCATCGCCCGATACGGCGGCCTTCCTCAAGGCTGCAGAAAAAGAAGGACTAGTGATGAATATTGCTCCCGATCAGGCCAGTTCCGCCACCGTGACGACCAAGGGTGTCTACCTGTCATCCATCTCGGCGGCAACTTTGAGCAAGCGCGCGAGGGACCTTGCGCCCCTGCGGGGCGGGCCCCTTGGGGCCACCGGAAGTTGACAGGGGAGGGGGCATATACTAAGATCGAATGGGATTTCGCGGCGTGAAATCCCCTCTTGTTCAGCTTGCGCAGCAGGAATGGAGGCTTACTGGATGGACAAGGTTCAAGGCCCGGGAAAATATGATGCGGAACAGATTCAGGTGCTCGAAGGCCTCGAGGCCATCCGGCGCCGCCCGGGTATGTATATCGGCAGCACTGACAGTCGCGGTTTGCACCACCTATTCTTCGAAGTGCTGGACAACAGCATCGATGAATCCCTGGCCGGCTTTTGCGATCACATCGTCGTGACCATCAACGGGGATGGGAGTTTGACGGTGACGGACAACGGCCGGGGCATACCTGTGGATCTCCATCCGAAGCTAAATCGTCCAGCGGTGGAAGTTGTGTTGACCACCCTCCACGCCGGCGGCAAGTTCGGCTCGGAAAACGGTGGCTACAAGGTGTCCGGCGGTCTTCACGGGGTGGGCATTGCTGTCGTCAACGCCCTCTCTTCATTTCTTCGGGTCGAGGTGCGTCGGGACGGGAAAGTCTACCGGCAGGAATTTAGCCGGGGCAAGCCCTTGATGGAGCTCTCCGTTGTGGGAGAGGACAGCGCCACCGGAACGACTATCACCTTCCGGCCGGATCCGGAGATCTTTGAAACCACCGTTTTCGATCCCGAAGTGGTGATTTACCGCTTGCGGGAGCTGGCCTTTTTGAACAAGGGTGTGACACTTGAGTTTCGGGATGAAAACACCGGCCGCGGGGGCATCTGGCAGTACCAAGGGGGCATCGTCTCCTTTGTCGAGCATTTGGTGAAAAACAAAGACCCGGTCAACCGGGAAGTCATTTATTATCAAAAAGATGTGGGTCAGGTCAATGTGGAAGTCGCCCTCCAGTACACTACGGGGTATGTGGAAACGGTGTTCACCTTCTGCAACAACATCCATACCCGGGAGGGTGGCACCCACCTGAGCGGGTTCCGGTCGGCCTTGACCAGGACATTAAACGATTACGCGAGGCGAAGCGGCCTCTTGAAGGAAAACGAAGACAACCTGTCTGGGGAAGATGTCCGGGAAGGCTGCATCGCCATCGTCAATGTGCAAATCCCGGACCCCCAGTTCGAAGGTCAAACGAAGACGAAGCTGGGCAACAGCGAAGTCCGGGGAGTCGTCGAGTCGGTGGTGGCCGAGGGGCTAGGGCTCTACCTGGAGGAGAACCCCCAAGAAGCCCGAAAAATCATCGAGAAAGCCCTTGCCGCCGCCAGGGCCCGGGAGGCAGCGAGGAAAGCCAGGGAGCTTACCAGGCGCAAGAACGCCCTTGAAGTCAGCTCCCTCCCGGGAAAGCTTGCCGACTGCACCGTGAGCGACCCGGCGGAAGCGGAGCTTTACCTGGTGGAGGGAGACTCCGCGGGAGGAACGGCCAAACAAGGCCGGGATCGGCGCTTTCAGGCCATCTTGCCCCTGCGGGGCAAGATCCTCAACGTCGAGAAGGCGAGGATGGACAAGATCCTGGCCAACAACGAAATCCGGGCCATGATCACTGCCCTGGGCACCGGGATCGGCGAAGACTTCGATGAAGAGAAGCTCCGCTATCATCGCATCATCATCATGAGCGTCGACTACGAGGAGCTCGCTTTCGTCCGCAGGGCAGCGGACGGCATGGTCCAATCGGTCCTGGTGGGAGAGTTCATCGACGAGTGCATCGAGGGGAAGCGGTTTTTCCAAGACTACGAAGTCTTGTGTTTCGATCTGGAAACCAAGAAGACTTGTTTCCGGCCCATCCGGACGGTGATCCGCCATCCCCTCCAGGACCGGCTCCTGCGGATTAAGACTGAACTTGGCCGGGAGGTCAAAGTGACCGGGGGCCACAGCGTCTTCCTTTGGCAGGGGGAGGAGCTCGTCCTCAAACCGGCCGATGAGATAAAGCCGGGGGATCTGGTGGCCGCCCCCAAGGTCATCCCCCAGTTCGGGGGGAAGGGGGGAAGTGAGCATTTGCTCTACATCCTCGGGGCCTACATGGCCCATGGCCGCCGGTCGCCAGTCCTCGGACCATACCTTCCCGCGTGGGGGGTAGATCTTGATCTGCTCCGCCATCACTGGGGGGAACTGACAGGTCAAAGGCTTGCCCTTCGCTGGAGGAGGCGAAAGCCCCTAGTTTTGCTTGAGGGGATTGGCGAGCTCCTAGATGGGCTCATCCCCGGGGATGGACGGATCCCCGATCTTGTCTTCAACAGCTGCCCCAAGGCCCAGGATGCCTTCCTGGCCGGTTGGCGGCGAGGGGATGGGTGGCCTTGCCGGCAGAAGATCCAGGCGGGGGGGCTAGTCTATCTCCTCGGCTCCCGGGGAATCCTGGCGAAGATCGAGGAGCGGGGAGGATCATATCTCGTCCAAGAAGCGGACGGGGAAGGGGTCCTGGGGGATTTGATGGCCCTGAAGGTCGCGTCGGTGGAGGAGGCGCTGCCAACTAGCCGTTATGTCTATGATTTTTCCGTTGAGGAAGATGAGAACTTCATCGCCGGCCTCGGGGGCATTTGCTGCCACAACACCGATGCGGACGTGGACGGCGCCCATATCCGGACCTTGCTGTTGACCTTCTTTTTCCGCTACATGCGGCCCCTCATCGACAATGGCCACATCTACGTCGCCCAGCCGCCCCTTTACCGGGTGCGCAAGGGGAGCGAATCCCGCTACGCCTACTCCGAGGAAGAACTCGACCGGATCCTAGAGGAGATCGGGAGGAAGGGCGTCACCATCCAGCGGTATAAAGGTCTTGGAGAAATGAACGCGGAGCAGCTTTGGGAGACGACGATGAATCCCGAAACCAGGACCCTGATCAGGCTTGAGCTGACCGATGCCATGGCCGCGGATGCCATCTTCACCACCTTGATGGGGGAGAAGGTTGAGCCGCGGCGGGAGTTCATCCAGGAGCATGCCCGGGAAGTCGGCGAACTAGACATTTGATAGGATCGAGGTTGGATCGATGGCATTAGAGATGGGAAAAGGCAAAGTCGTACCGATCGGCCTGGAAGATGAGATGCGCCGGTCCTATCTTACCTACGCGATGAGCGTCATCGTGGAGCGGGCCTTGCCCGATGTCCGGGATGGGCTAAAGCCTGTCCAGCGCCGGATCCTGTATGGGATGAGCGAGCTGAGTCTGTGGCCCGACAGGCCCCACCGCAAGTCCGCGAGGATCGTGGGGGAAGTGATGGGAAAATTCCACCCCCACGGGGATGCGGCCATTTACGATGCGATGGTCCGCATGGCCCAAGACTTTTCCATCCGCTATCCCTTAGTTGACGGCCACGGGAACTTTGGCTCCGTGGACGGGGATCCCCCGGCGGCCATGCGCTATACGGAAGCGAGGCTGTCGGCCCTGGCGATGGAGATGCTGCGGGACATCGACAAGGATACCGTCGATTTCGTCCCCAACTTCGATGAGTCCTTGGAGCAGCCGGCCGTCCTTCCGAGCCGCTTTCCGAATTTGCTCGTCAACGGGGCATCAGGCATCGCCGTCGGCATGGCGACCAATATCCCGCCCCATAACCTAAGGGAGATTGTCGATGGGTTGATTCAGCTCATTGAGGCCCCCGACATCTCCATCAAAGAACTAAACAAAGTGATCAAGGGCCCCGATTTCCCAACGGGGGGCATCATCCTGGGCAAGGACGGGATCAGGGAGGCTTACCTCACCGGCCGGGGAAGGATCCGGATGCGGGCGAGGGCCGCCATCGAAGAGCTCTCCCATGGGAAAACCAGGATCGTGGTGACGGAGCTTCCCTACCAGGTGAATAAGGCGAACCTCATCGAACGGATCGCATCCCTGGTGCGGGAGAAAAAGCTAGAGGGGATCACCGACCTTAGGGATGAGTCGGACCGGCAGGGGATGCGGATCGTCATTGAACTTAGGCGGGATGCCGTCCCCCGGGTGGTCCTCAACAGACTCTATAAACACACCCAGATGGAGGAAACCTTCGGGGTGATCATGCTGGCCCTCGTCGATGGGGAGCCCATGGTCTTGAACCTGAAGGAAATGCTGGAAGCATACCTCAACCACCAGCGGGAAGTGGTGGTCCGCCGAACCAGGTTCTTGCTGCAGAAGGCGGAGGATCGGGCCCACATCCTGGAGGGCCTCAGGATTGCCCTTGCCCACATCGATGAGATCATCGAGCTGATCAAGGCCTCCCCAAACGACGCCGCGGCCAAGGAGGCGTTGATGGAGCGCTATGGCCTCAGCGAGCGCCAGGCGGTAGCTATTTTAGATATGCAGCTGCGGCGGCTGACGGGCCTGGAGCAGGAGAAGATCGAGGCGGAATACCAATCCCTCTTGAAAGATATCGCCTATTACCGGGAAGTTCTCGCCGATGTGAGCAAGGTGTACGGGATCATCAAGGAAGAACTCCTGGAGATCAAGGGGAAATTCGGGGATGAGCGCCGGACGGAGATTGCCCCCAGCGCGGCGGAGCTGGAGACGGAGGATCTCATCCCGGAAGAGGACATCATCATCACCATCACCAGGCAAAACTACATCAAGCGCCTCCCCCTGACGGACTATCGCAGTCAGCGGCGAGGCGGCCGGGGCATCACCGCGTGGAGCGCCCGGGCCGATGATTTCGTCGAGCATCTGTTCATCACCAACACCCATGCCCACGTCTTGTTCTTCACCAACCGGGGACGGGTCTACCGGCTGAAAGGCTATCAGCTCCCCGCCTTAGGTCGTCAGGCCAGGGGCACTTCCGTGATGAGCCTCATCCAGGTGGAGCCGGGCGAGTCCATCCAGGCAGTCCTCGCCGTTGATGACTGGGAAGAGGAGCAGTACGTGGTCATGGCCACCAAGAACGGCATCGTCAAGAAGACGGCCCTGTCCGACTTTGACACCCCCCGCACCGGCATCATCGCCATCAATCTAGATGAGGACGATGAGATGGTCGGGGCCAAGCTCACCGACGGCCGCCGGGATCTGCTGTTGGCCACCAAGTTTGGTCAGGCGATCCGCTTCGCCGAGGAGGATGTGCGGCCCATGGGCCGGGCGGCCCGGGGGGTGAAGGGCATCACCCTCGATGGGGAAGATGAAGTGGTGGGGATGGAAGTGGTGCGGGACGGAGCCGACCTTCTCGTCGTCACCACCAACGGGTTTGGCAAGAGGACCCTCCTTGAGGAGTACCGCCGCATCGGCCGGGGCGGCAAAGGGGTCAAGACTTTGCAGCGGACGGAGAAGACCGGGTTGGTGGCGGGGATCAAGGTGGTTGACGAAGATGATGAAGTAGTCCTCATCACCGAGGCAGGAGTCATGATCCGGATCAATGTGGACGACATCTCCCGTCAAGGGCGGAGCACCCAGGGAGTGACCCTGATGCGGCTGGACGAAGATGACCGGGTCATCGCGCTGGCCATCGCCCGGATGGAGGATGTGGATGATGAGTGAAAGCAAAGGGTGTCGGACCTTCGATCACGGAGGCGATGCGGGCCTTTTTGCCTGGGGCCCCCGCCTTGAAGATGTGTTCGAACAGGCTTTTCTTGGCCTTGTCGACTACATCGTCGAAGGCCAACAGGTCCGTCCCCAAGAGGAGCGCAGTATACGCCTTGAGGCCCCCGATGGAGAGAGTCTGCTCGTTGAGTGGCTCGGCGAGGCCCTCTTCCTCATCGATGGGGAAGGCTGGCTTCCCGGCCGGGTTAAAGTCAAGGTCGGGGAGGGATTTAGCCTCGAGGCGAAAGTGTGGGGTGAGGCAATCGACCCTGAGTGCCACTGGATCATCAGGGACGTTAAGGCGGTGACCTACCACGGCTCAAAGCTCCTTCGCGAAGGGGATGCGTGGCAGGCTAAGGTCGTCTTGGATCTCTAGTTGGAGGTGGTGCCCATGGTTTGGGATTTAGAAAAGCTCGATGAATATCGCTGGCAGATACCCCGGGGTTATAAACCGGGGATGCTTGTCCCCGGCCTCATTTTCATCGATGGGGAGGAGCTGGCCAACCTCAAAGAGGAGGGCCAGGCCCTCGAGCAGGTGGCCAATGCCGCCTGCCTCCCGGGGATCGTCGGCTTCGCCTATGCCATGCCCGACATCCACACCGGCTACGGTCTTCCCATCGGCGGGGTGGTGGCGACAAAACTCCCCGATGGGCTGATTACCCCTGGGGGCGTTGGCTACGACATTAATTGCGGCGTCCGTCTCCTGGCCACTCCGTGGCGGGAGGAGGACTTGGAGGATAAATGGTCGGATTTGGCCGATGAGCTTTACCGGGCCATTCCCAGCGGATTGGGGGATAAGGGCGGTCTTAAGATCGCCCAGGGGGATCTGGACCGGGTCCTTTGCCAAGGGGCGGCCTGGGCGGTGGAGCAGGGCATGGGCAGTCAGGAAGACTTATCGATGAGCGAAGAGGAAGGGGAGATGGCCGGCGCCGACCCTGACGCGGTCAGCCAAAGGGCCAAGAAGCGGGGCCAAGGACAGCTGGGGACCTTGGGTTCGGGGAACCACTTCGTCGAGGTGCAGGTGGTGGACCGGATCTACCGGGAAGAAGAAGCCAGGGTCATGGGGCTTTCCCAGGGGCAGGTGGTCGTCATGATTCATTCGGGATCCCGGGGCCTGGGCCATCAAGTCTGCAGCGACTACACCCGCCGGATGGTGGAGGCCATGGGCCGGTACGGCATCAAGCTGCCAGATCGGCAGCTGGCGGGGGCGCCCTTGAGCAGCCCCGAGGGGAAGCGGTATTTCGGCGCGATGGTGGCCGCGGCCAATTATGCCTGGGCCAACCGGCAAGTCCTCACCCACCGGGTCCGGGAGGCCCTGCGCCAGGTGATGGGCCATGGGGAGATCCGGGTAGTCTGGGATGTGGCCCATAACATCGCCAAGATCGAAGAGCATATAGTAGGTGGAGAGGAGCTCAAGCTTTGCGTGCACCGCAAAGGAGCGACCAGGGCCCTTCCCGGTGGCCATAGCCTCCTCCCGGAGGTATATCGGGGAATGGGCCAGCCGGTCCTGGTCCCCGGGGATATGGGGAGCGGCTCTTATGTCCTGGTTGGCAATCGAGGCGAAGGCTTTGCCTCGGCCTGTCACGGCGCCGGACGGCGCCTTAGCCGGGGAGAGGCGAAAAGGCTTCTGCAGCGGGATGAGGTTTTCGCGGAGCTGGCCGAAGCCGGAGTTGAGCTTCGGGCCGCCAGCCGCCAGGTGGTGCTGGAAGAAGCCCCAACGGCCTACAAGGATGTGGATGAGGTGGTCCGCATCTCGGAAGGTGCAGGCCTTACGCGGCAGGTCCTGCGTCTTGCCCCGCGGTGCGTTATCAAAGGATGAAGGGATGGGGATGAGGATGAAAGAGGAGCTTGCCAGGAAGATCGGGGAGCTGGCCGAGGCCCTGCGGCAGACCGATGAGTACAAGCGCTTGGCTGCTACCCGGGAAGAGGTGGAAAAGCGGGAGGCCGCCAAGCTGATGCTCGAAGACATCCAGCGCAAGCAGGCGGCCCTGCAAAAAGCCGCCGCGGAGGGCAAGGACGTGAAGGAACTGGAAGAATCCTTTCGCCAGAGCGTCACCGTTGCCAATTACAACCCTTACGTCAGGGAGCTCATGGAGGCGGAGCTCGTCTTCGCCGACCTTTTCTTCCGGGTAGAGGCTGCCTTGGCCCAAGCCCTCGCCAAGGATCCGCCCCCGGCCAAATCAAGTCGGCTGTGGGTGCCGGGCCGCGGGTCATCTGACTCCTAGAAAAATGAGGAGGACGCCGAAGAGGACGATGATATAGCGGTCCCAGTCCACCTGTCCAGCCAGGGCCACCAGGCCCAGGCTGCTGACCAAAAGCAGGATCGTTGGGCCGATCATCCCTAGGATCGCATTGATGCGCAGGGCCGCGTCGACCCGGCGGTAATGGAGCATGAGCAGGGCAGCGCCGATTTCAATCCCTCCCGCGATGATCCGCAGGAGGGCCATCCCGGAAACCAGCTTCGTCTCCATCCCCATCCCCCTTTCCCTAATGGGTATGACCTGTTGGTGGGAAAGATGCCGCAGAAATTTTATTTTCGCCGGCAGGAACTTGACAGATTGTGTTGAATACCCAGTGAAGCTTCTAATTGAGAGGAGTTGAGCTGAGATGAGTCAGAGCAAGATCCTATTAGCCGAGCAGGAGATCCCAAGGCAGTGGTACAACATCCAGGCGGATATGACCAACCTTCCGCCGCCGCCCCTCCATCCGGGCACGAAAAGGCCGGCAGCCGCCGAAGACTTCGCCCCTTTGTTTCCTCCGGCCCTGATCGAACAAGAGATGAGCACAGAGCGCTGGATCGACATACCCGAGGAGGTATTGGCGATCTACCGTCTGTGGAGGCCATCGCCCCTATTTCGGGCCCACCGGTTGGAGAAGGCCCTCGGCACCCCGGCTCGCATCTACTACAAGTATGAAGGGGTAAGCCCGGCGGGGAGCCACAAGCCCAACACCGCGGTCCCTCAAGCCTATTACAACAAGCAGGCGGGGGTAAAGCGGCTGTCGACGGAGACGGGCGCGGGGCAGTGGGGAAGCGCGCTGAGTCTGGCATGCAGCTTCTTTGGCCTGGAGTGCACCGTGTACATGGTGAAGGTGAGCTTCCAGCAAAAGCCCTACCGGCGCTCCCTCATGGAGACCTGGGGGGCGGAAGTGATCCCAAGTCCCTCCGACCGGACGGAGGCGGGCCGGAAGGTCTTAGCCAAGGACCCCGACTCTCCCGGGAGCCTGGGAATTGCCATCAGCGAAGCCGTGGAGGATGCGGTCCTCAGGGAGGATACGCGGTATTCATTGGGCAGCGTCCTCAACCACGTCATGCTCCACCAAACCATCATCGGCCTTGAGGCGAAAAAGCAGCTCGCCCTGGTTGACGACTATCCGGACGTGGTGATCGGCTGCTGCGGCGGCGGGAGCAACTTCAGCGGACTGGCCTTTCCTTTCCTCGCGGATAAGTTCGCGGGCCGGAAGGTCCGGGCGGTGGCCGTTGAGCCGGCTGCTTGTCCTTCCCTGACCAAGGGGACCTTGGCTTATGATTTTGGCGACACGGTGGGCCTCACGCCGCTGTTGATGATGTACACCTTAGGCCATTCCTTCGTGCCGCCGACGATCCATGCCGGAGGTCTGCGCTATCACGGCGCATCGCCCCTCGTCAGCCAGCTCTACCGGGATGGCCTGATTGAAGCGGCCGCCTATCCCCAAGGGGACGTGTTTGCCAGCGCCGTGCTTTTTGCCCGTACCGAAGGGATCCTGCCGGCCCCCGAGTCGGCCCATGCCATCCATGGCGCCATTGAAGAGGCCAAGGAGTGCGCCAAAACGGGCGAGCCGCGGACGATCCTGTTTTGCCTGAGCGGCCACGGCCACTTCGATCTGGCATCTTATGATGCTTACCTCAGCGGCAAGCTGGAGAATGCCTACTATGCGGAGGAGGAAAGCAAACGGGCCTTGGCGGAACTACCGGAAGTATGAGACGAAGGCGGGTTAACCCCCGCCTTTTTTTGATCCGCGGCCATCGCGGCGAAAGGATTCCCCGCCCCTTGCCGAAAAATCTAGTAGGACGCGAATTGGGAGGCCTGTCATGGGACGCGTTTTCCAAGAGAGGCTGACTCGCTTCAGCGAGCTGCCGAAGGTCCCTGCTTTCATCCTCGTCCTGCTCCTCCTGGTGGGGAGCTGGACGGCGAGCTATTACACCGGGGGCACCAAGCATGCATACCCCCACTTGTTTTATGTGCCGATCCTTTTGGGAGCTTATTTCTTCCGCGTGCCCGGCGCTTGGCTGACCGCGGCCGCCGCGGGGATCTTGGCGGGGCCCTTGATGCCTTTGGATGTCGACGCCGGCATCGCCCAGCCCTTGGGGTTGTGGCTGTTTCGGATGGGCTTTTTTCTGCTCATCGGCCTTCTCACCGCGGTGCTTTTTTCCCAGCTCGACCGGCGCCTTGCCGAGGTCAACGAGCTGATGGAGGCCCTCGCCCAGCACCACGTGCGCACCTTGATGGTCCTTGCCCAATTGCATGAGCTGCGGGATACGAGCACCCAGGGCCATTCCCAGCGGGTGGCGATCAATGCCCTGCGCATCGGACAGCGACTGGGGCTGAAGGGGGAGGATCTCCACAACCTCTATTGGGCGGGCCTGCTCCACGACTTGGGCAAAATCCTGGTCCCCGACGGCATCCTGCTCAAGGAAGGCCCCCTTACGGAAAGCGAGTTCCTTGAGATCCAGAAGCATCCGGCCTTTGGGGCCGAGACCCTAGAGGGCATCTCCGATGGGTTTCAGGCGGTGGCCGAGGGCATTAGGTCCCACCATGAGCGATGGGACGGCCACGGTTATCCTAAAGGGGTCAAGGGCAAGGATATTCCCCTTGCCGGCCGCATCATCGCCGTGGCCGACGTCTTCGAGGCTTTGACCAACGATCGGGCTTATCGAGTGGCTCTGCCGGTGGAGCTAGCCTTAGCTTACATCCAGCGGGAAGTGGGCCTGCAGTTCGATCCCGAGGTGGTCCAGGCTTTCCTCGAGCTTCACCGGGCCGGCCAGATAAGCATTTCCCTCCATCCTGGAGACATCTTTCAGTCCCTGGGCGAGATCGGTCGCCACTTTCCCGGCCGGCGATGACCAAGTCTGGCGGCGGAGCAAATCTTCCTTGATGGAAAGACCGGGGTCCCGCCATAAGTGAAAGGGAGGCCTGTTGCAAGGCCAGGAGGGGCGGGCCTTGGCCGATTGTGGATATTTTTCAGGTATGTTATACTATGGATGCAATAACAAAGGGGGGGCCTTTTTTCCTCTAGAGAGAGGGGAGCGATTGCAGTTGTATGACGTCGTTCGACAGGTGGATCCGGAAGTTGCTGAGGCGCTGGATGGGGAGCTGCGCCGTCAGCGGGAGAAGATCGAACTGATCGCTTCGGAGAACTTTGTCAGTCGCGCGGTGTTGGAGGCCCAAGGCTCAGTATTGACCAACAAGTATGCGGAGGGGTATCCCGGCCGGCGCTATTATGGCGGCTGCGAGTATGTGGATATCCCCGAGTCCCTGGCCATCAAGAGGGCCAAGGAGCTCTTCGGGGCAGAACATGCCAACGTCCAGCCCCACTCGGGAGCCCAGGCCAACATGGGCGTGTACTTTGCGGTCCTCAGGCCCGGGGATACGGTGATGGGCATGAATTTGTCCCATGGGGGCCATCTGACCCACGGCAGCCCGGTGAACTTTTCCGGCGTCTGGTTCAATTTCGTCCATTACGGCGTGAGCAAAGAGACGGAAATGCTCGATTACGATGAAATCCTGCGATTGGCCAAAGAACACCGTCCCAAGCTCCTCGTTGCCGGGGGCAGCGCTTATCCCCGGGTGATCGATTTTGCCCGCCTGCGGGAAATCTGTGATGAGGTTGGCTGCATGTTGATGGTGGACATGGCCCACATCGCGGGGCTGGTGGCGGTGGGACTCCATCCTTCCCCCGTTCCCTACGCGGAGTTTGTGACCACAACTACCCACAAGACCCTCCGGGGGCCCCGGGGCGGGATGATTTTGTGCAAGGAGGAGTATGGGAAGGACATCGATAAGGCCATCTTCCCCGGGATCCAAGGCGGTCCCTTGATGCACGTGATTGCGGCCAAGGCCGTTGCCTTGAAAGAAGCCCAAAGCCCAGAGTTTAGGACATATCAAGAGCAAATCGTCAAGAATGCCAAGGCATTGGCCGGGGGTCTCCTTAAGCAGGGCTTCCGCTTGGTCTCGGGCGGCACCGACAACCACTTGATGTTGGTTGACACAAAAGTTAAAGGTCTAACAGGCAGAGAAGCCGAAAGTCTACTCGATGAAGTGGGCATCACGGTCAACAAGAATACGATTCCCTTCGACCAGGAGAGTCCTTTCGTTACCAGCGGGATCCGGCTGGGGACGCCGGCGGTGACGACCCGGGGGATGGGGGAGGGGGAGATGATGGAAATCGCTTCGATCATCGGCGACGTCCTCTCCAATCCTCAGGATGAAAAGGTCCACGCGGCGGCGAAGGAGAAGGTGGCTGACCTTTGTCAAAGGTTTCCCCTGTATGCTTAAGGGTCCCCAGGGGGCCCAGGCCGAGGGGCCTGGGTCCGTTCGAGTTTGCTCCAGTTGGCACAAATTATGGTAAACTAGAATGGAGCAGCAGGATTCAGGGAGTGTAATGCGAAGGTTGATCTGGGGATTCTAATACCTGAGGGCGCTAGCAGGGGATTTTATTTGGACAAAATCCTATCGGAAGGAGGAACAGCTAGTGGCAAGAATGCTTGAAGTCCGCTGGCACGGCCGCGGTGGACAAGGGGCGAAAACAGCGGCCCTTCTGTTCGCCGAGGCGGCGGCAGCGGCGGGTAAACGCGTCCAAGCCTTTCCTGAGTACGGCCCCGAGCGAATGGGGGCTCCGGTAACGTCCTACAACCGCGTCAGCGATGAGGAGATTACTCTTCACAGTGGGGTGACAAGCCCCGATTTCGTTGTCGTCCTCGATGCGACTCTGATCGACACCGGCAAGGTGACGGAGGGGATTCCCGAGGACGGGGTCATCGTCATCAACACGCCCCAATCCCCCGAGGAGATGAGGCAGCAGCTGGGGCTCGGCGAGGATTCCAAGGTTAAGGTGTTCACCGTCGATGCAGACACCATCTCCAAGGAGACCATCGGCCGCGTCATTCCCAACACCCCAATGCTGGGGGCCTTGATCAAGGCGACGGGAGTGCTGGACCTGGAGGATCTCCTTGAGGATACAAAACGCAAGCTGGAGCAGAAGTTCCGCAACCGGCCTGAGATCATCCAGGGCAACCTGGAGGCCATTCGGCGCGCCTACCAGGAGGTGAAGTAGTAATGGCAGTTAAAGAAAAGCCTGTGGCCCAGGAAGTGCAAAAGCCCGGGTGGAAGAGCATCCCCATCGGGGGCTTAATTTTGCGCGGAGGCACTGCCGCCGAATTCCACACCGGCGACTGGCGGACCGAGAAGCCAATTTGGGACGGGGAGAAGTGCACCAACTGCTATCTTTGCTGGGTGTACTGCCCTGATACGTCCATCTTGCTGGAAGACGGCAAGGTAGTGGGAGTCGATTACGACCATTGCAAGGGCTGCGGCATTTGCGCCGCGGTGTGTCCGCCGAAGGTGCGGGCCATCGAGATGGTCCCCGATAGAGACTAAGCATGTGAAGGAGGGAACGATACATGGGCAACTCTGCCCTCGCCAACGAGGCAGTTAAGAGCGTAGCCTTGACCGGAAATGAGGCAGTAGCCACGGCCATGCGGCAAATCCATCCGGATGTGGTGGCTGCCTATCCGATCACTCCCCAGACGGAGATAGTCCAGATTTTCTCGACCTTTGTGGCCGATGGCCTGGTGCAGACGGAATTCGTGCCGGTGGAAAGCGAGCATTCCGCCATGAGCGCCACCGTCGGGGCATCTGCGGCCGGCGCCCGGGCCATGACGGCAACTTCCGCTAATGGCTTGGCCCTCATGTGGGAAGTATTGTATATCGCCGCGGGATTGCGGCTGCCCATCGTGATGCCGGTGGTGAACCGGGCCCTCAGCGCCCCCATCAATATCCACTGCGATCACAGCGATACCATGGGCGCCCGGGATTCGGGCTGGATCCAGCTCTACTCGGAAAATGCCCAGGAGGCTTATGATAATCTGATTCAGGCGGTGAGGATCGCCGAGCATCCTGAGGTGAACCTCCCGGTGATGGTGATGATGGACGGGTTCATCATCAGCCACGGGATGGAGAACGTCTTTCTCCTCTCCGATGAAGAGGTAAGGAAGTTCGTGGGCGAGCGCAAACCCCACTACACCTTGCTGGATGCAGAGAACCCCATCACCGTGGGTCCCTTGGATCTGCAGGACTTCTACTTCGAGCACCGCAGGCAGCAGGCGGAGGCCATGTTCAACGCGGACAAGGTGGTCCAGGAAGTGGCTGATGAGTTCGCGAAGCTCTCCGGCCGCCAGTACGAGTTTTTCGAAGCCTACAAGCTCGATGATGCGGAGATGGCCATCGTGGTCATCGGCTCCACGGCGGGGACGGCGAAGTATGTGGTGAATGAACTGCGGGCCAAGGGAGTCAAGGCGGGCCTGCTTAAGATGCGCATGTTCCGTCCCTTCCCGGCGGCGCGCCTTCGCGAGGCTTTGGCGGATATCCCCGCAGTGGCGGTGATGGACCGGGCGGACAGCCTGGCAGCCTGTGGAGGGCCCCTCTTTGGGGATCTTCGGGCAGCCCTCTATAGCGCCAGCAAGCGTCCTTTGATGAACAACTACATCTACGGTCTTGGGGGACGGGACGTGACCCTCGATCACATCCGGACCGTCTATCAGGATCTGGAGGAGATGCTGCGGACCGGCGAAGTTAAGAGGGAAATCAACTACCTAGGTGTGCGGGAGTAAATCCCGGGAGGTGAATTGAGTGGCCACTTTGAAAGAAATGGCAAGCAAAGAGGAACTGTTCACCGGCGGGCATCGCGCCTGTGCGGGGTGCGCCTTCCCCATTGCCGCGAAACTGGCCTTGAAGGCGGCGAACAACCCGGTGGTAGTGGCTTGCGCGACTGGCTGCATGGAAGTTGCCACGACCATTTATCCATATACCGCGTGGAAGTCTTCCTTCATCCACAGCGCCTTTGAGAACGCTGCGGCGACCATCAGCGGCGTTGAGGCGGCCTGGCAGGCCCTTACCCGCAAGGGCAAGCTCGATCAGAAATTCGACCTGATCGCCTTTGGCGGCGATGGGGGAACGTACGACATCGGCTTTCAGGCCCTGTCGGGGGCGATGGAGCGGGGCCACAACATTCTCTACATCTGCTATGACAACGGCGCCTACATGAATACTGGCGTCCAGCGCTCCAGCGCGACTCCCTTTGGCACCCACACGACAACATCGCCGGCCGGCCGGGTGCAACAAGGGAAGAGGCAGCTGCGCAAGGATCTGACCCAGATCATCGCGGCCCACGGAGTGCCCTATGTTGCCCAAACAACCACCGGCCATTGGAGCGACTACGTCAAGAAGGTAGAAAAGGCCTTGGCCGTTGATGGACCGGCCTTCATCAACGTGCTTGCTCCCTGTCGGCTGGGCTGGGGCTATCCGCCGGAAGACACCGTCAAGATCGCCCAAGAAGCGGTTCAGTGCTGCTTCTGGCCTGCTTATGAAGTGGAGAATGGCGTCTGGCGGATCACCGTCAAGGTGCGGGAGAAGACCCCGGTGGCCGACTGGTTGAAAAAGCAAGCCCGGTTCCGCCATCTCTTCCGGCCAGGCAATGAAGGGCTCCTGGAAGAGATCCAGGCGGAAGTCGATCGCAAGTGGGCTGAATTGCTCAAGCGCACTGAGGAGAGCGCCGAGCTGTCCGCTTAAGAAGACTATCGACAGGAGGTGGCTCGCTGTTGCGTGATAGTTGGCATAAGTACATGAGCTTAGGCTATGTGCACACGGTGGCCTTCCCTAATGGGGCGAAAGGAGAGGGTCCAATCAAGGATCAGGTGGCCCAGCTCTTGGCCGATGATGCCTACCGGGCCGTTGAGGTTTCCTGGGTGAAAGACCCGGCGGAGCGGGAAAAGCTGGCTGGATTCTTGGCCGAGGCTGATGTGGATGTGGTCTTCTTGACCTCCTTCCCGATGACGGCCCACGGGGTCTACTTTTGCGACCTGTCGGAGGAGGGGCGTCAGGCTGCCGTGGAACTTGGCAAGAAGCTGATCGATGAGGCTTACCTTTACGGGGCCAGGATGATGCTGGTGGGGAGCGGTCCCTATCCGGGACCGGAAAAGCGCGATCAGGGCCTAAAGCAGCTGGCCAAGTCTCTTGGGGAGCTTTGCAGCTATGCCCGCAGCAAGGCTAAGGACCACGTCCTGACCATCACCCTGGAGCATTTTGACCGGGATGTGGACAAGAAGTTCCTCCTCGGCCCCACGGTGGAGACGGCGGAGTTCATCCGGGAGCTTCGCAAGGAGCATGACAATCTTGGCGTCACCCTGGATCAAAGCCATCTGTACCAGCTTGGGGAGGATGCGGAGGAAAGCGCCCGACTGCTTGGGGACCTCATCGTCCACGCCCATTTTGCCAATTGCGTCGTTAAGGATCAGTCTCATCCCTTGTACGGGGACAAGCACACGCCCTTCAATATCCCCGGGGGAGAGGTCGGTCCGGAGCAGATCGCAAGCTTCCTAGAGGCCCTAGCGAAATCCGGGTACTTGTCCCGCCCCCAGCCCACCAGGCGGCCGGTGGTGAGCCTGGAGGTCAATGTCATGTCGGGCGAAGGATCGCCAGAAGAGATCATCCAGGCAACCAAGGAAGCTTTCCTGAAAGGTTGGGAGCTGGCGGAGTTGGGTATTGCTCCTCGGTTCGAAGTGTAATAGAATAGTTGCCACAAGCGGCGATGCAGGGGCCATTAGGGCCGGAGGCCCTCCCACAGAGAGCCGGGGGATGGTGGAACCCGGTGGAGGGAGCGGTCCTATCCACCCCGAAGGCTGGCGGCGATGAGCCGTCCCGGTTCACACCCGTTATCGTGTCCAAAGGTGGCTGCACGGCAGCAACCGGGGTGGCAACGCGGGATGATTGTCCCGTCCCCGAAGAGGGGACGGGACTTTTCTATCTCCCGATGGAAACAATAGGGTTGGAGGAGGTTCCGTTATGCTTGACTTAAGGCTGATTCGCAAGGACCCGGACTTGGTCCGCAAATCCCTTCGCAACCGGGGGGAGGATACCGCACCTTTGGATGAGGTGCTGACCCTTGATGAGGAGCATCGCAAGCTCCTCGCGGAGGTGGAAGAGCTTCGCGCCCAGCGAAACAAGGCATCCCAGGAGATCGCCGCATACAAACGACAGGGACAGGATCCTGGCGAGCTCATGGAGCAAATGCGGGAGGTCTCCGACCGGATCAAAGAACTGGAAGGGGAGATCCGGGAGCTTAGCGATCGCATCAATGGACTGCTGCTCAGGATGCCCAACATTCCCCACTCTTCGGTCCCCATCGGCCCCACCGAGGCGGAGAATGTGGAAGTCAGGCGCTGGGGCGAGCCCCGCCAGTTTGATTTCGAACCAAAGCCCCACTGGGATTTGGGCGCTGAGCTTGGGATTTTGGATTTTGAACGGGCTGGGAAGGTGACGGGAGCGCGCTTTGTCTTCTTGAAGGGCCTCGGCGCTCGGCTGGAGCGGGCCGTGATCAATTTCATGCTGGATCTGCACACCAAAGAGCACGGCTACACCGAAATCTTTCCGCCTTTCCTGGCCAACGAGGCCAGCATGATTGGCACAGGCCAGCTGCCCAAGTTCGGCGAGGA
>JAAYLV010000021.1 GCA_012521755.1 Bacillota bacterium
GAAGCTCCTGGCGTAGCCAGGAGCTTCTTTTCTTGTTGGCTAACGCTGGCGCCTGTTTTCCGGCAGGAGCCGTCCTTCAGGCATTAGATGTTCATAATGCAGGCGCATGTACTTAACCAACTTCTGGTCAAGCTTGTTTCCGATCTCCAGCACCTTGGCCGTTGTCCGACAGCCGCTGGCCCGGTATGCCTCGTCCAGCTGCTGCCGCAACATCTCTATCTCCTCTTGCAAGGCCCGGAGCATCACCGTCCGTTCCTTTGACTGCATGACAGCTACCCCTTCTCCAGCCCTATGCTATAATGGGCTGATCAGCATGAAGGGGTTATTCTCCTCCCGGTCGACAATTCCTGCTAGTTGATGAGAAAAATCTATGAAAAATTCTAACCTTGTAGATAATCAAACACTCGCTCCAGGTCCAAGCTCCGGTGCAGGGCGGCATTCAGGCCCCCCGCGACGATTTCGGCCACATCGTCGATCAACACGTCGATCTCTTTCGGAGTGACAATCATGTTCCCCATGTAAGGCTCAAGGATGGAGTGAATCAGCTCCCGACGGTCCTGGTCGCCATCGGGAGGTATCCCTTTGGTGATGAGCTGGGGATCGATATTGAACTGGGTTTTCTGCGGCAGCTCATCGGCAGTGGCCGGTCCCTGGGCTTTGGAGGGATCTTGAACCAGCTCCATCGCGTCGGAGACGATGGTTGCCGCATGGATGACGGTGGGCACGCCGACGGCAATCACGGGACAACCTAAGGTCTCTTGGTTGATGGCCAGTCGCCTGTTGCCCACTCCCGAACCGGGGTTGATCCCCGTATCGGCTATTTGGATGGTAGTGCACAGCCTCTTGACGCTCCTGGAGGCTAAGGCATCGACGCAGATCACCATGCTCGGCTCGATTTGGACAACCAGGGCCCGGATTATCTCCCCCGTCTCGATGCCGGTCAAGCCTAAGACCCCGGGGGAGATGGTGGCAACTGGCCTGAGGCCTCCCCGCACTTCTGGGGGCGTCATTTCGTACAGATGCCTTGTCACCATCAGATTGCCCACCACCTTGGGACCCAGGGCATCGGGAGTAGCATTCCAGTTGCCAAGGCCAACGACTAAGACGGGTGCCTCAGGCGCGATGTCGGCAATGAACTTCTCCAGTTCGCCGGCCAAGTCCTGACTGATCTTCTCCTGCACATCGCGATTGCGCTCCCGCATGCCCGGCACCTCCAAAGTAGAGTAGCGGCCAGGCATCTTCTCCATGATCCGGGCGCCATCCTCGGTGGTTATGTTGATCCTGGTGATGAAGGAGACTTCCGTCTTGACCGTCTCCACTTCCACCCCGGGGATCTCGGGAGGCCCTTCTCTGTGGACGATCAGCTCCCTAGCTTCGACGGCCAAGTCAGTTTGCACACCATACTTGCTCACTGCTCCTGTCAACAAGCAACCCCACCTCCTCCTCTTTCCTCATGCCTAGCGTGCCCATGGAATGGAGGGAGAATACAGGAGAGCGGCAAGGTGCCTGTTGCAGTTTGATGTGGGGCATGGTAAAATAGGGGCGTCCTAAACGGGGAGGTGAAGCGAGTGCCTAAAGTCAGCTCCGCGGCTAAGCGGGTTCGTATTACCGAAAGGCGGACCCTGAGAAACCGGCAGGTCAAGTCGGCCATGCGGACGGCTATCCGGAAGTATCTTCAGACTCTGGAGACCGGCAGCCGGGAAGAAGCCCAACTATCTTTGCGCAACGCAATTAGCCAAATCGATCGAGCTGCCAGCAAAGGCGTGATCCACAAGAATCAGGCCGCCCGGAGAAAGTCGCGCCTGTCCAAACGCCTAGCTTCTCTCGCCGGCTAAAGAAAGAAAAACGCCATCGGATATCCGGGGCGTTTTTTTATTTGGTCAGACTCACGACTAAAGCCTCTAGGGCAATCCTGGGGGGCATGCCCGTCTTCACCGCTTGGTCGGTTTTCAGCAAGAGAGCCATAGCCTGGCGCAGTTCCCTAGATGAGAAGTTGACCGACTGCCGGCAGACCTTCTTGGCCACGAAGGAATTCAGCTTGTGCTGGCCCACTAGCACCTCCGGCCGGCCCCCGGCACGGGCAGCCATTATCAACAGCCTGATCTGGCGGACCAACATGCCGAAGATGCGGGCGTAATCGTAGCCCAAGCCCCACAGCCCATCGAGGTGGCTGAGGGCTTGGGCTGTATTTTTCATCCCGACCGCGTCAACGAAGGCAAAGATCCGCTTATTATCCTCCCCTTGGCCCGGAAAAAACAGCTGGTCGAATTCTTCTTGGGAAAGGGCGCCTCCCGGATGGTACAGGGCCATTTTGGCCAGTTCCGTGTCTAAATAGCTAAGGTCCTCGATCCCCGTCAGCTCCCGGACCGCCCCCGGAGGGAGCTTAAGGCCCAGCTGGGCTGCCCTCGTTTCCACCCAGCGCTGAAGACCAAGCCCCGTCAGGTGATCGAATCGATAAACCTTCCCCAACTTGGTGACCGTCCGGTAGAGTTTCCTTCCCCGGTCGAGTTTGGCGGCGGTGAGCACCAGGTATCCAGCGGGCAGTTCGGGCAAGGAAAGGGCCAGGGCTTCTTGCTCCCCATCCTCCATCTCCTCGACCCCCAGCACCATGACGACCCCATAAGGAGCCCCAAAGGGCACCGTCGCCAAGGCGGCGGTGATCGACTGGGCCGAGGCTCCCCGTCCCTCGATGGGAATGCTGCCCCACTCCCGCTCCTCGGGCCTGAGCAACCCCTCAACGATGGCCTTCAGGGCCTTTCGTTTGAGATAATCTTCTGGCCCATCGAGCAGGCAAACAGGGGGGAAGATCCCCTCCTTTAGGTCCTGCTGCACCTGTTCATAGCCCAATCTATTCGCCTCCCCTAGAATCTTTCTCCCCCAAAAAGTAGATTCCTTCGGGCCGGAATGACCCGAAGAGACCTGCCATCGGTAACCACCCGCACCGCCCCATCTAGGTCCGTTCGATAGGTGGCTACCCCCGCCCCGGCCAGGAAGGCCAACACGGCAGGCGCGGGCTGGCCAAAAGGGTTTGGTCCGACGGAGATGACGCAGACCCGGGGACTTACTGCCGCCAGGAAGGAGGGGTTGAAGGCAAGCCGACTGCCATGATGGGGATATTTCAACACATCGGCAGTCAGTCTGACCCCCTGCCCCAACAGGTACGCCTGCCCTTCAAAGTCCAGGTCGCCGGTGAACAAGAAGCTCACCTCGCCAAACTCAACGCGGCACACGATGGAATTATTGTTAACATCGGAAGTCGTTCCGACGAGGGGCGCCGCTGGGGGATGGAGGATGCTGATCCCCGGCGCAAGGCGCACCCCCGCCCTGCCGGTCAAGTAGTCTCCACCCCGGACCAGCTGGCGATATCGCTCGTAGGCCGATGTTGGACCAACCTCCCCGTTATCAACAACCAGCCCAACAGGCATCACCTCCAACAAGGCGATCAGTCCTTGGAAGTGATCCTCATGGGGATGGGTGCAGATCACCGCGTCCAAGTACTTGATGCCCCGGCGGCGAAAGTAAGGGAGGAGCACGTCCCGGCCTACATCGTAGTTGCCCGTAAGGTGCTCAGGGCGCCCGCCCCCGTCGATGAGCACCCTGACCCTCCCGGGAAACTCGAGCAAAGCCGCATCTCCCTGCCCCACATCGATGAAGGTGACTACCAAGTCCCGCCGATAAAGATCGGCCACCCTGGCCCAGAGGAAAAGGGTGAGCATCAAAAGGACGGCCGCGAGCATCCGGCGGCGGACGGGGCCGTTGCCGATGTTGTGGGGCAAGAGCTTCCTTTCTTGCCGCCACAGCCAAAGGAGGAGGAGATAATAGCCGGCGACAAGGACGGCGGGCGGTTGGGCGGGCTCAAAGTAGAGGGGGAGCCTAGCGAAGATGCGGGCCAGCCAAAGGAATAGGTCCATCAGCTTGACTAGACACCAGCCCAGGGGCAAGGCCGCAGGCAGCCAGACTTGCCCTAGCAGGCCTAACAAGAGCCCCAGCCCTAAGATCACCCCGGCCAAAGGTATGGCCAGGGGATTGGCCAGGAGCCCCGCCAAGGCGAGCTGTTGAAAATGATAAACCATCAAGGGCCAAGTGCCGAGCCACGCAGCCGCGGAGGCGGCCAACGCTGCAGGTAGAAAGGCCCTTATCTGCGGAGTCAGGCAGATGAGGGCCCAAGTTGCAGCGAAGGATAATTGAAAGCCAACCTCTCCCCATTGGAGGGGATTGACGAGCAGCAGGACCAAAGCGGCCAAAGCCCAAAGACTCAGGCCATCGGCCCGGCGGTGAAGGAAAAGGCCGACAATGGCGCCAAGGGCCATCAAGAGAGCGCGCCAAGCCGAGGGTCGCGGTCCGATGGCGAGGACATAAAAGAAGATGCCAACGGCCGACAGGGCCTGCCCCAACGCCCGAGGCAGGCGCAAGATGCGCCCAAGGAGCAGGAGGAAAGCTCCGACCAGGCCGACGTGGACCCCGGAGACGGCCAGCAAATGGCCGAGGCCCGTCCTAGCAAAGTCTTCCTCGATTTCAGGGGGAAAGCCTGTTCGCTCTCCCGTGGCCATAGCGATGAGGACTTCCGCGTGGGTTGGGGGAAGGACTTCCCGCCAAAGGGAGATAAAGCGGTCCCGGGCGGCCAGGGCCCGCCGGACGAGGAGATTGCCCCCACCCTCGGTCAAGACCGTCAAGTTTCCTTCCTCAACGTAAACCACGCCGCCTACGCCGCGGCGGAGCAAGTAGGAAGCATAGCAGAACTCCCCCGGGTTGCCGGCCCTCCTGGGGGGCCTGAGGGGCGCTTTAAGCAAGAGCTCATCGCCGTAAGCGGGAACCTTCCCATCGGGTGTAATTTCCGCCGTCACCTGGACCAGGCCCCGGCCCCGAAAGGAAGTGCCCCCTTGACGGAGGTCCTCCAGGGCCAAGGCAAAGCGCGCCCGATCGCCGTCAAGGACGGGAGAAGTCGCCACTCGGCCCCGCAAGACCATTTCCTCCCGGGAGTGGAAGGCGGCCAGCTGCCGCGGCCCTTCCAGGGCTGCGCTCGTCCGGAGGAGCCCCAAGGCAACCAGCAGTAAAGCCACCAGCCACCGGGCCCACGGTCGCCGGCCGGCAGAGACAAGATAATAAAGGGCAACGAGGATGAGGGGATAACAAAGATGCCGGCCCAAGGCAGGGAAAAGCCAGCCGATGAGGCACCCAAGGCTGTAGCAAGCTAAGACCCAAAGAAGCGGACGCCGCATATGCACCACCTTCGTCGGGCATAGGCTGTCCGCCGGGTTAATAGAAGTATTGGCTGTCGACCGGGTTGTTCCTCCCCCGCTACAAGACGATGGCTACCTCATCCCTGTCCATCCGATCGATGCAAGCCTGGATCTTCGCGCTCAAGCTCCGGTCTTCCCCGGCCGCGCTTCTTATTTGCCGCAGGATATCGATCCCCCGCCGCAGGCTATAGACTAGGTCGCCCTCATCGACGGCCGAGCCTTCCAGGAGCTCCCCGAAGGGGACGCCCCTGCTCCAGTTGTAGGCCAACAGGACAGGATGTTCGTGGAAGCGGACGCTGGTGGCTCCCGTCAACTTCATCTCCAAGTCTTGGAGGAAACGCACCAGCTTCTTGACTGGAGCTAGGTCCACTGCCCGCTGGGGGCGGCGGAATTCACCCCGCCGCGGCTCATAGTCGATGCCGGCAACTAAACCGTTGATCTCATCGATGGTATATTCATGGAAGATGCCGGCAAAGAACAGCTCAGTCACCAAGAGCTCTTGCACCTGGATGCGGGAGGCAAATTCACCCCTGGCGGTAAACTCATCGCCCCTCAGGTAATCTAGCTCCTGCAGGAGGGCCTTCTTGGCGGCAAACTCCAGACGATAGCGCTCGGGAGCTTCCATTTGGCTGAGGTTCTCCAGCAGCCCTTCCAGCTCCCTTTGTTCCCGAAGCCACTGTTTGTTCCACTTGCGACAACGCTCAACTTGCTTCGGTGAGCATTTCTTGCGGGAGCCGGCCAAGCGCTTTTCCAGCCGCGCGATCTCCCGCCTGAGCAAAGCCCGCTGGCGCCGATCCCGCCTCTTCTTCCCCAGCTTGGCCATCGTCCTTTCCAGCTCTTCCAATTTTTTGGCCAGCTGGCGGTCCCCCACAGGACATTCGGGGCGTCCCCGGGCGGCACAATATCTTTCTTTGGCCCACCTAGCTTTGATGGCCTCCACCCGCTCTTCCGCCCGGCGGCGTTCCAGCTGGTTTTGGAAGCTGGCGAAGTTCTGCTGCAAGATGCGGCCAATTTCTTCCTCCTCGTACTTGCGGACGAGGTTGAGGACGCTGTTATAAGAGAGGGCAAAACGACTCCGGAGGGGCTCTACATCCTCCTCCCGCAGAGTAGGCAGTTCCTCAGGTTGGAAGTATTTAAGATCGATGAGGGAGAATACGAAGCCTTCCTCGTCAATCCCCCTCCGCCCCGCTCGACCTGCCATTTGAAAGTATTCCCGGTTGGCTAGTGGTCGGAAGACCTCCCCATCCCATTTGGTCAGGGATTCGAAACAAACGGTGCGGCAAGGGAAGTTGAGGCCCACGGCAAAAGTCTCGGTGCAGTAGATGATCTTGAGCAGCCGCCTTTCGAAGAGTTCCTCCACCACATCCTTCACTACCGGCAAGAGTCCAGCATGGTGAAAGGCAATCCCCTTTTGCCAAAGGTCGAGGAGCTCCTGCCCCCAACCCCGCACACCCGGGGGATAGCGCATCGTCACCTCATTGACCACCTGGCGGATGGCCGCCTTCTCCCCGTGGTCAAGGAAATCGTGGCTCTCCCCCAACTCCCTGGCGGCCTGTTCACACTTGCGGCGGCTGAACATGAAAAACAGGCAGGGCAGATAGCCCGGACCGATGTAGTCCAGTAGGTCTAGATGGGTGGTCGACTCATACTTTGCTCCCTTGGCCCTGAGGCGCCGATAGTAGGCGAGGAGTTGTTTGCGGGTGCAAAGACCCCTATTTATCTCAAACAGCCTATGCTCCAGGGGTACTGCCCGCTGATGGTGACGAACCACCTTGATTTCCTGTCGGTGGATCTGGCCTATCCAGTCGGCTAGTTCATCCACATTGGGGATGGTGGCGCTAAGACCCAGGAAGCGCATGGCGGGAGGCATGAAAATCAAGCTTTCCTCCCAAACGCTCCCCCGTTCGGGATCGTCTATGTAATGGATTTCATCAAAGATCACATAGGCCACGTTGGCAAGGCGGGCCGGATCTAGATGGAGGAGGTTGCGAAAGATCTCCGTCGTCATGATCATCACCGGGGCATCCTGGTTGATGACGACATCCCCCGTCAAGATGCCCACCTGGTCCTGTCCCAAGAGGCGCTTGAATTCTTTGAATTTCTGGTTGCTGAGGGCCTTGATGGGCGCGGTGTAAACGACCTGTTTCCCTTCCCGGTAGGTTTTTTCGATCAAGTAGTCGGCTATTAATGTCTTGCCGACGCCGGTCGGTGCGGAGACCAAGACGGAAAACCTCGCCTCGATGTGTTCAATGGCTTCCAGCTGGAAAGGATCCAGCTTGAACCCCCGATAGGTTCCTTCCATCACTAGATTTGTCACTTCGTCTCATCCACCCCTGTGACCATTACATACTCGATCCCCAGCTGCTCGATGCGGGCCTCGCCCCTGGTGAGATCCAGGGCCATTTGCGAAATGAAATCCACTGCAGGCAGGGGCAGCAGAACATCCAAAACGACCGAAGCTCCATAATCAGCCTCCGCAATGGCGCCCCCGACTTGGATGATCTCATTTTGCAGTTTGCCCAATCCACCATAGTCTAGGCACATCCGCAGCCTGCGCCTCGGCTGGCAGAGGGCTTTCGGGGCCTCCCGCAACACTTCTGTTGCGGCCTTGGCGTAGGCCCGCACGAGGCCCCCGGCTCCCAGCAAGATGCCGCCAAAATAACGGGTGACGACTACCACCACGTTGCGGAGGTCCTCCCGCTGGATCACTTCCAAGACAGGCCGCCCCGCGGTGCCGGCCGGCTCTCCATCGTCGCTGCTGCGGACCAGTTCCTCGTCGAAACCAACTCGCCAGGCATAGACATTATGGGTCGCATCCCGATGGAGCTCCCGGATCTCCTCGACGAACCGCCAGGCCTCTTCCTCATCTTTGGCCGGGGCCGCGTGGGCGATGAACTCCGATCGGCGCACGATGATGCTCACTTGGCACCTTTCAGCTATGACCCTGTATTCCTGCAAGGTCCGTCACTCCATCATCCGTCATTCCCTCTCCCGCCCCTTCTTATGCTGAGGAGCAAGAGTTCTGCAACTCCCTCTCATCTAAGCATCTCCTACTGGTTTCGACACAAAGCCTATAACTCCTCGATTTGGGAGGAAAGGCCTCCGCCGGAAACGAATATTTCCGGGTAACCTAAGGTGCAAGGGGGTATTGATATTGGAGCTTGTTGACAGTTGGAATAGGTTATATGAGCGTTCCCTCCCTGAGAATCTGGCAAAAATCGACCAGGTCCCCGGAGTTGTCCTCGGGTTTCACGCCACCATCGACGGAGTGAAAGCCGTTCAGCCCGACGAATTGGCCAAGGTCCTAGCCGAAGATGAAGGCCTGCGCCAAGAGATCTTCGA
Organism: Bacillota bacterium; assembly: GCA_012521755.1. GTDB lineage: Bacteria > Bacillota > Limnochordia > JAAZLZ01 > JAAZLZ01 > JAAZLZ01. The sequence goes on from JAAYLV010000021.1 coordinate 8,583, forward strand.
CCGTTTGGGCCAGGTACCCCTTGAGATCAACTCCCCCGCGGATCTAATTATCGGCTTGTTGGATTCGATGCAAAAGGGGAAAGCTCTCCAGCTCATGATCCGGTCCGAAGAGACCTTCAACTGGACGATGGCTAAGTTCGGTTATGATCGGCTGCGCATCGGGGGCACATCGGGCAACATGGCCAACTACTTGGCTCCCCTAGGTTTTGCGAAAATCTTGGTCTATGCCAATCCCCTGACGAAAGAGCAGGCCGAATTATTCATCGACAAACCGAACCTCTTTGTCCTCGTTGAAGAGGACGGCAAGTTCGTCCTCAAGCCCCCCAGACAGGCCTATGAGGGGGAGGGAGTCTATGCCGTCCACTGGATCTTCGAGTATCCGGCCGACCTGAAGGTCCAGATCCCCGATCTGGATCTAACGACGCCCCGGGCCAACCGCTACATCGCCGCCTGGAATCCAATCAACAACCGACTCCAAGTGCGGGAGGACTTCAAGCGGGGACTACTGAACCGGGCCGCTGATTTTAGCCATTTTGTCATCTCGGGATTTCATATCCTCTCGGAAACTTATCCCGACGGTTCTACCTACCGGGATTGCCTCTTGCCGGTGGCCGAGTATCTACGGGAGTTGAAGGAGGCTGCCCCCCATCTCAAGCAGCACTATGAGTTTGCCTCCATCGCCAGCCCCAAAATCCGTCAGGGAATTGTGGACCTCATCTTCCCCCACGTCGACAGCTTGGGCTTGAACGAAGTCGAGCTGTGCGCCCTGCTTCGCAATATCGGGAAAGAACCCTTGGCCGAAGACATTGAAACCAAGGATACGATCGAAGCAGTGCTAGCGGGATTGCTGGCCCTGATGGAGCATACGGAGCTCAATAGGATCCACCTCCACGATCTAGGCTACTACCTTTGCCTACACAAGAAGGGATTTGTCCCGCCAAAACAAACCCGAATGGGGCTGCTCCTTGCGGCTACCTTGGCTGCCGCCCGCTCCCAGAAGGGCAGGATCGATGATAAGGAAGACATCAAGGGAGGACTAGGAATCGACCTTAGCCCCCGGGGACTTGCCCGACTGCAGGCCCTCGCCGACCATCTAGGGGCAGGTGCCGACTTCCTGACGGAGGGAATTGCCTCCCACGGCCCTTACGATCTGGTCTTCATCCCCACCAAGATCGTCCCCAAGCCGGTCTTGACCGTTGGTTTGGGGGATATCATCTCCTCCTCGGCTTTTATCATCGGAACGATGGCATAGGGCTGGCCCTCAGGGCCCGCCCTTTTCCTTATTGGCAAGTTCATATGGTGATCTTTCACACAAATAGGAGGTTTTCCCCGTTCGAAGCCGAAATAAAGATATTAACCGACTGCTTTGCTGTTGGC
>JAAYLV010000022.1 GCA_012521755.1 Bacillota bacterium
ATCCAGGGGCGAAATCCCCGGGAGACGGGCCCCAAAGGCTTTTATTGGGTTGAACTTGAAAAGGGAAGCCCGAAAGTGGAATTTGTCCCCTCGGCGCCACTAGAGTGGCTCGATCTCACCTTCGATCTCCCAGAAGACGAAGTCGTTCTTGATGGCTTGATCGGTTTTCTCCGAGGGAAGCTGGAAGAAGAGCTTTCTTCCCCCGGGAGCAGGTACCTGGTACGGCTGCGATTAGCTGGCCGAACGCCCCTGGTCCGGGAGCTTCAGGAAGAAGAAAACCTCCAGGTGATCCGGGATGAGCTCCAAGGAATATTCGGCTTTCCCTACCTTGAGGTGCAGGAAGGCTCTCTGTACTATCCTATCGACCTTGCCCCCTATCGTGAGAGTCCATCGGTCCTCGGCGAGCTGCTCGCCATCATGGACGAGATCAAAAAGGGCGAGCTGCCGGACCTGGCCATCGACCTTGCCGCGGATCCCCCCGATCGGGAAAGGTACCTCTTGGAGCTGGCCGAGGGATTGGAGATCGAAGCTGCTGCCAGGTTGATCCCCGGGGGTGATCGCCGATGAAGATCCTGTCCTTGGACGTTCCCGCCTATGGGGGGCTTGTGAAGAGGCGCTGGGACGAGCTGCCCCAGGGGGTGGCTTTGTTTTATGCCAAGAACGAAGCGGGGAAGTCCACCTTGTTTCACCTGTTGACCACCCTCCTTTACGGGTTTGAACCGGCCAACATCGACAGCTTCCCCTACCGACCCTGGCATATCAATGAGTACCCAGGGTTTACAGCGGAGATCGTCTTGGATGATGGGAGGAAGGCCCAGGTTCAGCGGCGGCTCATGAGGACCCCGAGGGGCTATCTTAACCTGGGAGACTTCCGGGAAACCTTAGGCAACCGCTCTTTGCCCCAGGTTGAGCACGTGGGGAGCAGAGATCTTTACTGCGCCCTTTACGCGTTAACCTTGGAAGACTTAACTGCCCTTGGGGACCGGGAGGAGCAGGAAGTCCGCGATCTGTTGCTTGGGGGCCTGGGGACGGAGACGCTAAGGCCCATCCATCAGGTGCTCCGGGAGCTGGAAGGTGAAATCAAGGGTCTTTGGCAGCCCCATCGGCGGGGCCAGCAGCTGGTCAGGGAGCTGGAAAAGGAAAGAAGCCAGGCGCGGAAGGATCTTGCCCAGGCCCATGAAGACGATAGGGCCCTGCGGGAGGCCCATGATAAACTGGCGCAGGTAAAGGAGCGGCTGGAAAAGGTCGAAGGGCGAATTACCCATTTGCGGTGGGCTTTGCCCCTGGCCGATGAGCTGTTGCGAGCGAGCAAGCAGCTTAAGCAGATTGAGGAATGGGAGCGAAGGCTCAAAGATCCCGATCTGGTTGGCCGGCTTCCCGCGGATGTGGAGGGAGAGCTGGCAAGGCTGGTGGAAGAGATAAGTAAACGGGCCTTGGAGCTGGCTTCCTTGGCGGATAAGAAAAAGGAGCTGACGGAGCAAGTCCAGGCCTTGAGCCCGGTCGATGAGGGGGTCTTAGAGCATAAAGAAGCCATCTGGATGTGGATCAGAAAGTCGGAGAGTCTAAGAGACCTTCAGCGACGATTATCTGTACTCGATGGGGAGATCAAAGACCTTCGCACCAGACTGGAAACCCAGGGGGAAGCCCTGGGCGGCTGGCGGTGGGAATGGGCGGAGGCCCTGCGGGCCTTGTCTTTAGTTGAGCTCAAAGGATGGATTGGCAAGTATGCCAAAGCCCGGGAGGAGTACCTTTGCAAGGTCCAGGCCTTAGATGCCAAAAGGGCCAGCAAGCCCCTCGCCCCTTACACCCTGCCCAGTTGGTTCCTTTACCTGTGGTCCCTTGGGGGAGCGTTTTGTCTAGTTTTAGGCCCTCGCCTCGATAGCCCCCTCGTCCTTGGCCTTGGCGCGGGGGGAGTCCTCATCGGGCTGACTTTAGCTTTGATCCGGTTTGTCCAGAACAGGGGCCATGGGGAGCTGATGAAGCGCTTTGCCGAGGAAGTAAGGGCTTTCCAGGATGAACTAGATTCAGCCGGGGAGCAAATGGCGGCCGCCAAAGGGCAAGTCGCCGCCTGCATAGCCGACCTTTCCTTGCCGGGCCCCCTGTTGGACGAGCCCGATGATGAGCTTTATGAGCGGATTAGGGAGATCCGGGGGACTTTGGAGACCCTAACGCAAAAACAAGGGGAGCACGGGGAGCTTGCCCGAAGCCTTGGTGAGGCCCAAGAGGAACTGGGGAGGTTGATGGCTTCCTTAGGTGAGCCGATGCCGGAAGATCCCTTTTGGGCCGTCGACCGTCTCAAGGACCTCCTTGATGGGGCCGAGGAGCGGCTGGCAAGGGCCGAGGGGGCCAGGGAAGGGCTCGCTGAACTGGCTAAGATGGAAGAGGCCCTCGAGGCGGAGAAGAAAACCCTCGAAGGGAAGCGCAAGGACCTTGAGGATCTCATCACGGCCGTCGGGGAGGCGGTCGACTTCGAAGAGGCTCTGCAAGAGGCCAAGCTAAAGCAGGAACTGCTCCGGGCTAGAGATGGAATGCTGGGGCAGCTTAGGAGGGAGCATCTCGACCTTGCGGCTCTTGCCCGCAGGATAGAAGAGACGGCGAGGGACCATCCCTGGATGCTGGACCCAGAGGAAGTTGAGGCCTGCAGGCTTGAGCTTGAGAACCTGGAGGATGAACGGTCAAACCTTAAAGAGGAGCTTGGCTCCTTGACAAAGGAGATCGAACGCTTTAGGGACAAGGTTTCCGCGGGAGAGCTGGAGGGGCAGATCCAGGCCCTCGATGAGCGGATCGAGGCGGAAAAGCGCCGGCGGGACCGGCTGGCTTTACTCAGCCTGCTCATCAGGCAGGCGGACCTTCGCTTTCGCCGGAAGCATCAGCCCGATGTCCTGCGTAGGGCAAGTCAGCATCTTGCAGTCATCACCGACGGCAGGTACCGAACCCTGGCGTTGATGCACGACGGGGAGGGGAATGAGCACCTTGCGGTCTTTGGCGAGGACGATCAGCCGTTGCCGGTGGGTCATCCCTTAAGCCGCGGCATATTGGATCAGATTTATTTAGCCTTTCGCCTGGCGGTGGTCGATCACTTGGATGAGGGGAAAGAAACCCTGCCCCTCTTTTTCGATGAGACCTTCGTCCATTGGGATTTGGATCGCTTCCGCCGGGGAGCCGAGATTATCAGGGAGATCGGGAAGATGCGGCAGGTGTTTTTCTTCACCTGCCGCGAGGAGCTGGCTCGGATAATGGCCGATGTTGCTGGAATAGATCCGATCCTTCTTTGATTAGTCTTCCTCAATGATGCCGGCTCCTTGCAGGGGTCGGTGGAGGAGCCAGGCTAGTGCTCCGCCCGCGAGGGCCGTTAGGAGCTGGGGGGTTTGCAGGGCAACGGCCGCTCCAGGGGGCACCTGGATGAGGAAGCGCACTGCGCCGGCCAGCAGCAGGTACTTAAAAAGGGATGCGGCCAGGACGGCCAGCAGCCTGCTGCGGGGGTACAAAATCCCGTAGACGACGCTGAGCACCGCGTTGCCCAGGGCGATGAAGGGAATGGCGGGAGCAAGGGGCGGGGGCAAAATCCCCCGGGTAAAGGCCACGACGGGGGTCAGGCAGCCAATGAGGACGGCCGCCCCGATGCCTACCGCCAGGGTTGAGACATAGAGCATCATGTTCACTGCAGGCCCAGTGAAGGGCTGGGGAAGACCAGCCAATTGCAAGACGATAGTCGCCGCCAACAACAGTCCCGTCTTGGTGATGGAAAAGGTCCGCACTTCGCTTGCCGCTTGTTGCGGCTCCCTCCTTTACAGCCTAATCGGATGGCTGACCGTAGACGATGTAATGGGAGAGGGTAGCCAGGCCAACGGCCAGGTCCTCATTGCGAAGGATGATCCCTGGGGGCACCTGGATGCTGGCGGGGGCAAAGTTCCAAATGGCCTTGACCCCTGCCTCGACGGCAAGATCGACTACCCGTTGGGCCTCTCGTGCGGGGACGGTGATGATGGCTAGGGGTATCTGCTGCTCTTTGATGATTCTGCCAAGCTCCCTGATGTCGAATATAGGAATGTCGCCTAGGTATTTGCCTACCTTGGTTACGTCCCGGTCAAAGAGTGCCAGGATCTGGAGGCCATAGCGGCGAAAGCCGCTGTACTGGCTAAGGGCGCTGCCTAGGTGGCCTGCGCCGATGACGACGGCGGTGTGCTCCCTTGTCAGCCCGAGGACCTCTTCGAGGCGGGCTAGAAGATAACTGGTGTCATAGCCGTAGCCGGGCCGGCCGCCGGCGCCGAGCCAGCTTAGGTCTTTGCGCACTTGATAGTCGTCGACCCCAATTTCGCGGCCTAATTCCTGGGATGAGATTGCTTCCCGGCCTTTGGCCATAAAGCTTTCCACTGCCCGGTGATACAAGGGCAGTCGTTCAAGGGTAGGTTTTGGTATACGCATATTCACTGTTATCACCTGCTAGGATTTTTCGATAAAGGAGCCGCCGATCCCTGCAATCTTTTTCCCTTTTTTCACAAAGTATCAGGGAAAGGGGGTAAACCTCCATGGGCAGGGAAGTTGGCTTTCTTGTCGAAGCTAGGTAGGAAAGATTATCCCATAGCAGCGGGGATCGCCCGAAGCCTGACGGAAGCCGCCTCAGGCCTGCTACGACGTTGAACTTCGACCAGGGAGGCGGATCGGGGTGCAAGGTCAAGTAGATCCAACCGTAGTGGAAGGTACGACGCTCGATGAAGCCCTGGAGAAAGCGGAGGCCCTCCTTGGCGTCTCTAGGGATGAACTGAAAGTGGAGGTCATCCAGGAAGCATCTTCTGGCTTCCTGGGCATGGGAGCGCGGGCGGCAATCATCAAGGTTTGGCCGAAAGTCAGCAGTGATGTGCCGGGGCTGGCTAGGGTCGAGGCTGGCCAGCTTCTAGTTGAAGCTCCGAAGGGAGCCGGCACGCCGGCCCAGATTGTGCCCGGTGAGGGTTTTAAGGTGTTTGTCAACGGAGCCCTCCAGGAGGGTCCGTTTGAACTACGGGGCGATGAAAAAGTCGAGGTAGAATTCCCGGATGAGGAGCCTACTTGGGAGGCTCGGGTGGAAATTGATGGCGACGGGATGAGCGCATATTTGGTGGTCGAAGCCGCGGCTGGCTGGCGGTATCAGTTGGAGGATCGGCCCTCTTCGCCCTCCTTGGTGCTTGCGGCAACGGTCAAGGAGCGCCCCCTGCCCAAGGGCCAGTCTCCGGCTGAGCTGAAGGAGTTGCTGCAGCAGGCCGGCGTCGTCCACGGCATCGATGAGGAGGCTGTGGCCAAAGCTTCGGCCTTGACGGAGACGGAACGGGTGTTGGTTGCCCAGGGGACTCCTCCAGTTCCTCCCGTCGATGAGTGGATTGAATATGCGGAGTGTTTCTCCGAGGGAAAACGCGTTGTCAACGAAGATGCCCAAAGGATCGACTTTTATGAAATGACGCAGATCCCTTCGGTGGAGGAAGGAGCGGTCCTGGCCGTTAAACATGAGGGACAGCCCGGCAAGCCGGGGATGAAGGTGACCGGGGAGGTAATCGAGCCGCGGCTTCCCAAGACAGTCAATCTGCGAGTGGGTCAGGGTGTTGCCCTTATTGAGGGGGGCCGCAAGGCCGTCGCGGTTGTCAGTGGCAGGCCCAGCAATGTGAAAGGGCTGCTCCGGGTCCTTCCCGTCTACACGGTGGAGGGGGATGCGGGGCTGGCTACGGGCAACATCCGGTTTACGGGGCACGTGGTGATTCGGGGGGATGTGGCGGAGAACGTTCAGATTCATGCTCGGGGCACTGTGCGGGTAGGCGGGATCGCCGATGGAGCCCAGATTGAAGGGCTCGGCGGGATTAGTGTGGAGGGGAGCATCATCTCCTCTACCATGCGGGCGGGGCTTCTGTCGGACTTGTATGCGAATGCTATGCCCCATCTGTCCTTGCTGGCCCAGGGCATGCCTCAACTGACCGCCGCGGTGCGCGCGGTTAGGGAGCGGGCCAAAGCCTTGGAAGGACAATTTGATGAATTGTCCGTGGCCCGGATGCTCGTTGAGCGCAAGTTCACGGCTATGGGCAAGGCCATCAGCGCTTTGCGGGAAGTGGTGGAGAAATGTGCCCCCAGGAGTGGGGAGGAAGAACTCCACGGGCAGCTCCTTAAGCTTGCTACGGATATGGGAGTATTGCTTCCGCCAAAGTCCTTCCGGGCCACAAGCCTGCAAGAGATGGAAGCCCAGTTGGAGGCCATTTTGCAAATGTTCGATGGGATGGGCGAAGAGACCGCGGATATCAAAGCAGTCTACGTCCAAAACTCCCACCTGGAAGCTAGCGGCATCATTTCCATCGCCAAGGCCTGCTACAACTCCACCCTCGTTGCCGGCCGGGGGATTGCCATGGAAGAGGGGACCTTCCGGGGCGGGAAAATGACGGTGCATCGAGGAAATATCGTCGTCAGGGAATTAGGCTCGCCCAATGAGGCCCAAACCCTCGTCTTCATTTTGAAAGGCGGGCTTGTCCGCGCGGGGACTGTCCATCCCAACGTGCGGGTAGTCATCGGACGGGAGGCGCGCTTTTTCACCGAACGGCTGGAACGGGTCACCATGTTCATCAACCGGGAAGGCGAACTCCATGTGAGTCAGGCTTGACGCTCTGCCTTAACATGTTTAGCATCTCAAGGAAAAGGGAGGCCTTAACTGGGGCCTCTTATTCACTTGGCGAGAAAGATGCGACCGTCCGTCGTATGCAACCCCGGGACCACCGCGCGGTCAGGGAGTGGCCGAGTATGATGTAAACCTCGCGTCCAATCGGGACTTGTCCGCTATCATCGATGTAGCTGAGTTGTCCTCTCTGGCCTGGTGAGGTTCCCTTGTTTTCTTTGCCTTCTCTATCTGAGGAGCGAGGGCAGGCCCTTTTGTAATTCTCAGCACTTTTTCAATTCCGTTCACGATCCTCCAGGTTGCCTTCCCTTCGATAATTATGGAAACCGTAAAAAGATGCAGGAAAGGAAGCGTTGGGGAAGGAATATACGATCCGGGAGTATGGAAATATGCAACGGCGGAGGTAAGGAGCGTGGACTCTATTCGTGTTGATGCCGGGCAGCTCATCTCGTTTTGTGCGGAAGCGTTAAGACAGACGGGTCTAAGTCCAGATGATGCCAGGGTTGCAGCTGAGGTTATCGTTGAGTGTGACATGCGCGAAGTCTCATCCCATGGTGTAGTTGCCCTTCCCCACTACATCCGGCAGATGCAGAAGGGCGGGATCGATGTCAAGGCCAAGCTGACCATCGAACGGGAAGGACCGTCGTTCGCGTTGGTCAACGCCAATGCCGGCGTTGGTCAACTCACCGGCTACAAGGCTGCCAAGCTGGCCATGGAGAAGGCACGGCAGGCCGGCGTTGGGGTAGTTGCGGTGAAAAACAGCAATCACTACGGCGCCGGCGCCAGTTATGCCCTCATGTGCGCCAGGGAGGGGATGATCGGCGAGGCCTTCAGCAACGCTCCGCCGACTATGAGCATCACCGGGGGTCGGGGACGCAACATCGGCAACAACCCCTATGCCATGGCTGCTCCCGCTGGACGCCATGATCCGGTAGTGTTGGACATGGCCATGAGCGTCGTTGCCGCCGGCAAAATTGTGAATTGTGCCGCTGCTGGCCAGCCCATTCCCGAAGGTTGGATGCTCAGCAAAGATGGCCTGCCGACGACCAACCCGGATGATTTCTTGGCCGGGGGCGCCCTCATTCCCTTCGGCGGGTACAAAGGCTATGGTCTCGCGATGTTCGTTGAAATTCTCGCTGGGGTTCTCTCGGGGGCAGGGCTTACCGACGAGATGACCAGCTGGCGGCTGAAACCCGATGTTCCCACCTTGACGGGCCACTTCATCCAAGCCATTAACATTGAAGCCTTCATGCCCCTCGATGAGTTTAAGGCCCGGATGGATCGGCTAATTGACAAGATGCACAACGCTCCCAAGGCCCCCGGGTGCGAGCGGATTTACGTTCCCGGCGAACTGGAGAACATTGCCTACAGGCGGGCTCAACAAGAAGGTGTCCTGCTGGCGAGAAGCACCTTCAACGGACTTGCCAACATGGCCGCCGACTTGGGGATCGACTTCCCCTTCAAGGAGTATGTCTGATTACGATTCGATGTGATCATCCGGTACGATTATTGGAACAGGGAAATCCTCAGCGAATAAGGCAGGGGCGCTGCTCAGGCAGCGCCCCCATTAGTGCAAGCGGTCCACATTCAACTTGATTCCCCGGCGTTTGTTGACATCTTCCTTTGGGATGGTGATCTCCAAGACCCCATCGCGGTAGTCGGCCTTTGCCTCCTCCGGCTTTACTTGACTCGGGAAGGGAATGCTTCGATGGAAACTCCCATAGCGGCGCTCTCTCAGCCGGTATCCCCTATCGGTGCGTTCCTGCGCGGCGGTGGTCTCCCCTCGCAGGATCAAGCTGTCTTCATTGACGGTGATGTCCAGATCCTTCGGGTCAATACCCGGCAGCTCCGCGCTGACGATCACTTCTCCTTCTGTTTCCCGAATGTCCACGGGAGGCCACCAGGTCCATCCAGGGGAGGGCAGCATCCCGATCTGGCGGACCGGGAAGGGCTCCATGAAGCTGTTGAGCATCTGGTGACGTATCCTATCGAGGTCTTCCAGGGGATACATGTCCTACCTCCTCAGTTAGGTCTGTCACTCCTATTGTGTACCGGGAGGCAGGGGTTTTATTACACCAACTCAACCCTTCCGCTTCTCCAACAGGCCGCCCAGGAAATTACGGGCGGTGGACATGGTCAGGCCCAACAAGCTCTTATTGCGGTTGAGGATCTCATCGAGGGCCTCGACTACCCGATCGATTTCTTCTTTGCCCACAATCAAGGGCGGCTCAAGGCGGATGACGTTGGGATTGTTGAGGGTATAAGCGGTGATGATGCGATAGCGATTCTGGAGCTCTCCCGCTACCAAAGAAGCAAAGTATTCATTGGACAGTCGCCCAATGGCTCCTCCCGTCAGCTTATCGAGGGCCCCTTCCTTTAGTTCTTCGAATTCTACCCCGATGAGGAGGCCTCTGCCCCGGACTTCGCGGATGACAGAATGGCGTCTATGTAGATCCATCAGCTTCTCCATGAAGTAGCGGCCTTGGCTGGCTGCCTTCCCGGGCAGGTCCTGTTCCAAAGCTGACTGAATGGCTGCCAAAGCAGCGGTGGCCGCCCTAGTGTTGCCTCCGAAGGTGGAGGTATGGAGCAGGCACTTTTGCGTTCCTCCGTAAGCAGTGTTCCAAATGGCATCGGTGGTGATAAAGGCGCCGAAGGGGACTACGCCGCCGCCAAAGGACTTGGAAATGACCAGGATGTCCGGGACGACGTCTTCATGTTCACAGGCAAACATCTTGCCCGTCCGACCCATGCCCGTTTGGATCTCATCGAGGATGAGCAGTGTTCCATAGCGGCTGCAGATCTCCCGCACCTTCTGAAGGTAGCCGTTGGGGGGGACATTAACGCCCCCTTCACCTTGAATGGGCTCAACGATAAAGCCGGCTGCATCGCCCTTCTTGAGTTCATCTTCAAGGGCATCGGCGTCGGCATAGGGAATGGCTACGCATTCTGGCACCAGGGGCTCAAAGGGCTGTTTGTACTTGTCTCTCCCCGTGACGGACAAAGCTCCCATCGTCTTGCCGTGAAAGCCCCCTTCGCAGTAGATGAGCTTTTTCTTGCCGGTGGCCGCTCGGGCTAGCTTGAGGGCTCCTTCGACGGCTTCAGCGCCACTGTTGCAGAGGAAAGAGCGCTGCAAATCCCCTGGAGCAATGGCCGCAAGGGTTTGGACTAAGGCTCCCGCCATGGTCTGGAGGGACGCCTGCACAAAGTTGGGCAGTTCCTTCACTTTTTCCAACGCGGCATCGATTTCGGGTGGGTTATGGCCAAGGTTCACCGAGCCGTATCCGCCTAGAAAGTCTAGATACTCGTTGCCGGCGTCGTCCCATATCCTCATCCCTTGGGCTCGGACAAACTGCTTGTCAAAGTTGAGTAGGCCCATCACGCTGACTAGGCCCCCGTTACCATATTGCTTGTGGGCCTCGATCATTTGTCCTCTCGTTAGCTTAAGTGCTTCCTCTACGGTGAGAGGTCGACCCTTCTTCATCGCGTTCCCTCCTCGCGGACTTATTAGGGGAGGACAAGGCACATTTCGCCACTATTATTCCCAAACCCTGCTTATTATGGATCGGTGCTAGGCACATGTTTGCTTTCGGGGCGAGGTCACTTGCAGTGGATATGGGCAAGCGATCGGTCATGTCGACCTTAGTTCAATTGCCTGCTGGACGTACTTTACGGAGAAAACCGG
>JAAYLV010000106.1 GCA_012521755.1 Bacillota bacterium
GATGCTCGATGAGCCTTCCTTGGGACTCATGCCCAAGCTCGTCACCCAGGTCTTCGAAGTCATCGAGCGCCTGCGGGACGAAGAGGGGCTGACCATCCTCCTCGTTGAGCAAAACGTCTACAACGCCTTGGAGCTTTCCGACCGGGCCTACGTCCTCCAGAACGGCCGCATGGTCACCGAAGGCAAGGCCCAGGAGCTTTTGGAAAGCGACGTCATCCGCAAAGCCTACCTTGGCATGTAAATCGCACAGCCATTGAAGACCGCCTGGAGCAAGACCCCGGGCGGTCTTTTTTGCTGCCCGCCGGTAGATATGATGAAATCAAAGCAGGAATTCACAAAGCGAATAGCTAATAGAAAAAACAGTGTCAATCCTAGTCCTATTACTTTAAGTTGCACCTCCACGGCATGATTGTGCAAAACACCCAGTAGTCCGATTCTGGGCAGCTGCGGCTCCCCTGCCGGAGAAAGCCAGCTTGCCCCAATAAGTTCACCATCTGGGAGGAGGTGATTTCCTCAAGGAAACCCGGTCGGATTGTGACAATAAGAGAATACTTTCGATAGGAGGTTCTGTAGATGAGAAAGGGTATCGTTCTAGTCGGCATCCTCACCCTCATCCTGGCCCTAAGCGGACTGGCCCTGGCTGAGAACGTGATCAAGATCGGTGCTATCTATCCCCTTTCCGGTCCGATGGCCGGCACGGGACAGATGCTGCGAAACGGTGTGTTGATGGCCATCGACATCATCAACAACAAGCACGATTTCGATTTCATTTTCGCTGATACCGAGGGGCTTCCCAACCTGGGAGGAGCTAAGATCGAGGTCATCTTCGCCGACAGCGCCGGGGATCCGAAGACCGGCATGAGCGAGGCGGAGCGGCTCATCACCTCCGAAGGCGTCGTCGCGTTGGTTGGCTGCTACCAGAGTTCAGTGACGAAGACTGCCAGCCAGGTGGCGGAGCGCTACGGCATCCCCTACGTCAACGGCGACTCTTCCTCCCCCGAACTGACCGAGCGGGGCTTCAAGTGGTTCTTCCGCACCGACCCCCACGACGGCCTCTACGCCAGGCAGCAGTTTGAGCACTTGGTGGAGCTGGAGAAGCAGTACGGCGTGAGCCTGCGCCGCATCGCCATCGTCCACGAGAACACCGAGTTTGGTACTCAACTTGCCAGGGCCCAGGAAAACCTGGCCAAGGAATTCGGCTTCGAGGTAGTTGAGCGCATCGCCTACACCACCGGCGCCACCAGCCTCAACAGCGAAGTCACCAGGCTCATGGCCGCCAAGCCCGATGTGATCATGATGAACGCCTACATCTCCGACCAGATCCTGTTCACCAAGACCTTCAAGACCATGCGGTTTGCTCCGACCGTCTGGCACAACAGCGCGGCCCCCGGCGAGCCGGACTACCTGGCTTCCGTCGGCGCCGACGGCAACTTCCTCTTCCTGCGCCAGGGCTTCTGTAAGGACCAGGCTGCCAAGAAGCCGGTGATCACCGAGGTCATGAAGCGCTTTAAGGAGAAGTTCGGCCAGGAGATGCTAGCCGACGCGGTCCGGTCCTTCCACGCGCCCATCGCCTTGGCTGATGCCATCAACCGGGCTGGGTCCACCGATCCGGAGGCTATCCGCCAGGCTCTCCTCGAGACCGACATTCCTGGCAAGTACTGCCTGTCCCCGTGGGAGGGCATCAAGTTCAACCCCGAGACCGGGCAGAATATGTATGCCCAGTACATCATCTGCCAGATCCAGGAGGAGGACTTCTGGACCGTCTATCCTGACGAGTTTGCAACCAGGGATGCCGTCTTCCCCTTCCCCAAGTGGGATGAGCGGTAAGAAAAGCGATGAAGGGGGCCATTTGGCCCCCTTCATTTTTGTTTTATCCTCGCCCTAACGGCCTCCACCAACCCGGTCTCCTTAAGTTCATATTCCTCGATGCGCCCTTCATCGCACAAGGCCGCCAGGGCCGGATCGATAGGGAGTGAGGCCAGCAAGGGGATCTGGAGGGCATCGGCCACCGCTCCCCCTTGGCTCCGGCCAAAAAGCTCAAGCTTCTCTTGACAGTGGGGACACACCGCGTAGCTCATGTTCTCCACCAGCCCGAGGATGGGGATCCCCAGCATCGCGGCCATCTTGACCGCCTTCTTGACCACCATGACCGCCAGGTCCTGGGGCGAGGAGACGACGACGATGCCATCGAGGGGCAGGGATTGCATGACGGTCAAAGGGGCATCCCCCGTCCCCGGGGGAAGATCCACGAAGAGGTAGTCAAGCTCTCCCCAAACCACATCCCCCCAAAACTGCTTGACCACGCCGGCGATGATGGGCCCTCGCCAGATCACCGGGTCTTCTTCCCGCTCCAGCAGCAGGTTGATGGACATGATGGGAATCCCGAGGGTTTTGCTTTTTACCGGGTAAAGACCATGTTCACCGGCCGTTGCCCGCTCCCGGACGCCAAACATCTTCGGGATGCTGGGTCCGGTGATGTCGGCATCGAGGATGCCCACCTTGTACCCCGCCCTGGCAAAGGATGCGGCGAGCAGCCCGGTGAC
>JAAYLV010000107.1 GCA_012521755.1 Bacillota bacterium
GATGGTCCCTGGCAGCAAGAACATTGCTGCGGATTTATGCTCCCTACAGGACAGCAAAGATGCCATCAAGAATCTGGGCGTCCCGGTAGTTGGGATCGGTGAGGGTTATGCTATGCTCGCCCGGGAAATCCTCGTTGGTGGGCAAAAAATCCCGGGCCTTGGCCTTATCGATGGCTCGGTTGAACTTTTTCCCCTGCTCCCTCGGCGCGCCGCAGCCCGCATCGTTGCTGATAAGGAATGGCTAGCGGACCTTGCCGGCCTGGACATCGAAGGCTATCAAGTCCAAGGGGTGAGGGGAAACCGCGAGCCCTTCTGTTTAATCGGTGAAGAAGCAGATGGAGTTGCAGCTCCCGGAGTTTGGGGGACTAGCCTCCACGGCCTGTTCGATAATGACCAGGTGGCCCTGGCCTTCATCAATTACTTGCGAAGGCGAAAGGGCTTGGATCCAGCTTCGCTTACTATTCAGGAGGATCCCTATGAGGCGTTGGCCGATGCTTTGGAGAAGGCCTTGGATATGGAGGCCATAAGTCGCCTGGTGGGGGGCGGGAACTAGTGTCCATTCTCTTTGCCTATTTGGTCGATCTCTTCATTGGGGATCCTCCTGATTTACCCCATCCTGTAGTAGGGATGGGGCGTTTGATCAGCTGGGGCGAGAAGCTCCTTTATCCTTGGGGGAAGACCCCTACTTTTTCCCGTCTTGCCGGGATGGTCCTCACCGCAGGGGTCATCGCCGTCACCTACTTAGCCTCCTATGCCCTTCTCCGGCTCCTTGGCGCCTTCCATCCTGCCTTGGCACTCATCCTGGACATCTGGCTCACCTCCACCACGATCTCGGCCCGGGGCCTTGCCCGGGAGGCGGGGAAGATAAGAAGGTTGCTATTGCAGGATGCTCTGGAGGGGGCGAGGCTGGCCGTTGGCCAGATCGTGGGCAGGGATACGGACAGATTAGATCGAAGAGAAGTCTTGCGGGCGACGGTGGAGACCGTTGCGGAGAACATGGTGGATGGGGTAGTCGCGCCTCTTTTTTATGGATTCCTTGGCGGTGCGCCCCTAGCCATGGCTTACCGGGCCGCGAACACCTTAGATTCCATGGTCGGCTACAAAAGCGACCGCTACCGCCACTTCGGCTGGGCCGCAGCCCGGTTTGACGATCTGGTCAACTATCTACCTGCCCGATTGACAGGCCTCCTCTTGCCCATTGCCGCCTGGTCCTTGCGGCTAGATGGGAAAGGCGCCTGGGGGGCGATTTTAGCCGATGCCCGCGTCCATCCCAGTCCCAACAGCGGCATCAGCGAGGCTGGAGTTGCGGGGGCCTTGGGCATCCAACTTGGTGGACTCAACTATTACGGCGGGGTGCCCTCCTTCCGTCCCCACATGGGCAAGGACCTGCGGCCGCTGGATATTGATTCTCTAGATAAGACTGTCGCCTTGCTCTTTCGCGTAGCTTGGCTGGTAGTGCTGGTGCTCCTGCTGGCGAGGAGGTGGGTAGGTTGGTGACCGTGCCCAGGCTAGTCATTGCCGGGACCCACAGCGGTGTTGGCAAAACCTCGGTGACATTGGGCCTCATGGCAGCCTTCAAAAAGCGCGGGTTGGTCGTCCAGGGGTTTAAGGTCGGCCCCGACTACATCGACACCTGGCACCATACGGCCGTGACCGGCCGACCGGCCCGCAATCTCGACCCTTACTTGATGTCCCCCGAAGGGACTGTCGACTCCTTCATCAGGGGATCGGCAGGTGCCGACATAGCCATTATCGAAGGAGTAATGGGGCTCTTCGACGGCGGAGGA
>JAAYLV010000108.1 GCA_012521755.1 Bacillota bacterium
TCGAACTCGGTCGGGAGGCATGTCACATTTTCTACATCGTTTGAGTCACGATTGCAACATTTGATAATCCTCTTTGACAGCCATTCGGGGATCGGGAGACTTACCCACAAACTCTTGACACAGTCAATTCCCACGGTCTACTTGCTTCCTGACTCTTCCTTTGGTAGAATCTCTAGCTGTGGGTGTACCGGCTCTTGGACCCGCTGCAGGGTCTGGTCCCCTTTGGTAGAAGGAGATTGATAGACTTGTCCCGAAATATACACAGGTTATGTCCGTCAGGTCCAACAAAATTGGTGTTAGGGTGATGGTGTATGGCTGTTCAACGTGAAGACATCGAACTCGCTGTCGACATCCTGCCCATCCTGCCCTTGCGCGGACTCCTCGTTTTTCCTTACATGGTGACACCTCTAGATGTGGGCCGTCCCAAGTCCGTTGCCGCCTTAGAAGAAGCGGTCATGCAGGAGCGGCACATGTTTCTTTGTGCCCAGAAGGATAGCACCATCGAAGACCCGGCTGCAAAGGATGTTTATCCAATCGGGACTGTCTGTGAGGTCAAACAGATCCTCAAGATGCCCGAAGGTCAGATTCGGGTGCTTGTGGAAGGACTCTATCGCGCCCGCCTGTCGAAGATGCTGCAGACAAGCCCCTTCATGAAGGGCCAAATCGAACAAATAGATGAGATTATCGACGAAGGCCGCGAGATGAAGGCCCTGATGCGGGTTGCCCTTGACCGCTTTGAGGATTACGTCAAGCTCAGCAAGCGGATCCCAACGGAAATGCTAGTTGCCCTTAACGGCATCGAAGAGCCTGGTCGTTTGGCCGATACAATAGGCGCCCAGCTCAACTTGAGTTTGAGCAAGCGTCAAGAATTGTTGGAGGAAGCGTCGGTCAAAAAGCGGCTCTATAGGATAAGTATGGTCCTTGCGGAAGAGCTGGAGATCCTCAAGCTGGAGAGGAAAATCCATTTGCAGGTGCGTCAGCAAATGGAAAAGGCTCAGAAGGAATACTATCTGCGGGAGCAGATGAAGGTGATCCAGCGGGAATTGGGCGAAGGGGATGGCCAGCAATCGGAGATAGAGCAGCTGTGGAAGCTGATTGAAGAGGCCGGGATGCCTCCTGAGGCCCATGAGAAGGCTCTCCACGAGCTGGGCCGGCTGGAGAATATGCCCCCCATGGCGGCGGAGGCGGTAGTTGTCAGGACTTATCTCGATTGGCTAGTCAATCTGCCGTGGAGCGTATTTACCGAGGACCAGCTCGACATCGAGCGGGCTGAGTCGATCTTGAATGAAGACCACTACGGGCTGGAGAAGGTCAAGGAGCGGATCCTGGAGTTCCTGGCTGTCCGCCAGCTGGGCGGCCAGCTTAAAGGCCCAATCTTGTGCTTCTTGGGTCCACCTGGCGTTGGCAAGACTTCCCTGGCCAAGTCAATTGCCAGGGCGATGGGACGTAAGTTTGTGCGCTTCTCCTTAGGTGGAATCCGTGATGAGGCGGAGATCCGCGGGCATCGACGCACCTACATCGGGGCCATGCCTGGCAAGATCATCCAAGCAGTGCGCAAAGCTGGTTCGAGCAATCCCGTGATCCTCCTCGATGAGGTCGACAAGATGATGATGGATATGCGGGGAGACCCGGCGTCAGCCTTGTTGGAGGCCCTCGACCCTGAGCAGAATAGCCATTTCGGCGATCATTATCTCGAGGTGCCCTATGATCTGTCCCACACCTTTTTCATAACCACGGCCAACTATTTGCGAGGCATCCCCCGGCCCTTGCAGGATAGGATGGAAATCATTGAAGTTCCGGGGTACACTGAAGAGGAGAAGTTGGCCATCGCCCGCCATTATCTCTGGCCGAAACAGGTGGAAAACCATGCTTTGGTCGGTCACCGCGTGGCCGTAACCACCGATGCTTTGCGGTCAATCATTAACGAGTATACCAGGGAGTCGGGGGTTCGGGAGTTGGATCGCCAATTGGCCGCCGTTTGTCGGAAGGTTGCCAGGGAGATCCTAACCACGGAGAGAAAAGGGACCAGGATTACCCCCAACAATTTGACGGAGTACCTAGGGGCGCCCCGCTA
Source organism: Bacillota bacterium (assembly GCA_012521755.1). Classification (GTDB taxonomy): domain Bacteria; phylum Bacillota; class Limnochordia; order JAAZLZ01; family JAAZLZ01; genus JAAZLZ01. The sequence goes on from JAAYLV010000108.1 coordinate 2,075, forward strand.
TCGGCAAAGCGTCCTCGACCAGGTGGACAGGATCGGGGTGGTTACCGGCCTTGCTTACACGGAAGTTGGCGGCGACATTATGGAGGTTGAGGTTACCGTCGTAGCCGGCAAGGGGAACCTAGTCCTTACGGGCAAACTAGGCGAAGTAATGCGGGAGTCGGCCCAGGCAGCCTTAAGCTTCGTGCGGTCGCGAACGGGCCAACTAGGCATCCGAGATGATTTCTATGAACACTATGATGTTCATGTCCACGTTCCAGAAGGCGCTGTGCCCAAGGACGGACCTTCCGCTGGCATCACCATCACGACGGCCCTCGTTTCGGCCCTGACGGGGCGTCCCGTCAGGGGCCAGGCGGCTATGACTGGGGAGATTACCCTGCGGGGCCGCATTTTACCTGTCGGAGGACTGAAAGAGAAGCTGCTGGCTGCCCGTCGGTCCGGTGTCAAGCTGGTCCTCTTACCAGAGGAAAACAAGAAGGATGTGAGCGAGATCCCCGAGAACATCCTGCAGGATCTGGACATCCGTTTTGTTGAGCATATGGATCAGGTGCTCGACTTGGTCCTGCTTCCTTCGCCGTCTGCTCCGCTGTCCCAGCAGGAAAGCTCGCCAGTGGAGTCTCCCTTCGTTCCTCCTTTAGTTGCCGAGGAGGGTGCCTGGGTGGAGGAAGGCCATGGTTCCTAAGGAGGCTCGCTATGTTTGCAGCGCCGTCACACCGAGCCAGTACCCGGGCGATAGGCTGCCGGAGGTGGCATTGGTCGGGCGGTCAAACGTTGGCAAGTCCTCCCTGATTAATGCCCTCGTGGGTCGCAGGAGTCTTGCCCGGACTAGCTCCCGCCCGGGACGGACCCAGACGATCAATTTTTACCTGGTCGACGAGGCATTTTATTTGGTGGACCTGCCTGGTTATGGGTTCGCCAACGTACCCAAGCGGGTCCGGGAGGCATGGGGGCCGATGATTGAAGGCTATCTATTGGGACGTCGGGAGCTCGTCGGCATCATCATGCTAGTTGATGCCCGGCACCCGCCCAATAGGAATGATGTGCAAATGGCAGACTGGCTTCACCACCACGGACTAGCCTTCGGCGTCGTCGCGACTAAGGTCGATAAAGTATCTCGCGGACAGTGGCAGAGCCGACTGCGAGAGTTGGGGACGGCCTTGCGAACGGACGTGGTGCGCGCTTTTTCAGCCAAGACGGGCCATGGGAAAGAAGAAGTGCTTCAGCTCATCCAGGAATTCCTAAGGGAGTGCGAGCATTGAATTTTTCCCAGTGGCAGGAATATTGTTGATTGCCAGGAAGTCTTACGGGGGATCTTTGACAGAAGGGATTGGTATCATTGGAGGAGCTGTTTGAGGGCCCAGTAGCTGAGCTTAAGGGGAGGGATTTTCTGAGCTTGGCCGATTATTCGCGGGCGGAGCTGGAAGCCCTGCTGGATTTGGCCCAGACTATCAAGGCCATGCCCAGGGATAGTCAAAGGGAGATCTTGAAGGGCAAAACCTTGGGAATGATCTTTCAGAAGGCATCCACTCGTACGAGGGTGTCTTTTGAAGTGGGCATCTACCAGCTCGGCGGCTATGGTCTGTTCCTGAGCGGCCAAGACCTGCAGCTGCGGCGAGGAGAGACCATTGGTGATACAGCCCAGGTATTATCCAGATATCTAGATGGAATAATGATCCGCACCTTCGGCCATGACGAAGTGGAAGAGTTGGCCCGATACGCATCCGTTCCAGTGATCAACGGCCTGACCGACTTGTTGCACCCTTGTCAGGCCCTGGGGGATTACTTCACCCTCCGGGAGCTGCGGGGCGACTTGGCTGGTCGGCGTTTGGCCTATGTTGGTGATGGGAATAACATGGCCCATTCGTTGCTGTTAGGGGGGGCGATACTGGGGGTTAGTGTGGTTGTGATTTCGCCTGAGGCGTACTTGCCCCAGGAAACTATCGTTCAGCAGGCCAAGGTATTGGCCGAAGAGTCCGGGAGCAACATCGAGGTAACAAGTGATTTAGCTGCCGTCGAAGGCGCGGATGTGCTGTACACCGATGTATGGGCGAGCATGGGCCAGGAAAGGGAACAAGCCCAGCGGGTTGCCGCTTTTCGTGGATACCAAGTGAATCAGGATCTCCTGGGGAAGGCTAAGAAGGATGCCGTCGTGATGCATTGTCTGCCGGCTCATCGGGGGGAGGAGATCAGCGCCGAGGTGATGGACGGGCCCCAATCGGTCATTTTCCAGCAAGCGGAGAACCGACTGCACATCCAGAAGGCGATTATGGCTGCCTTGATGCGTTAGGAGGCGGCAGGGTAGCAGTGAATAACCAACAAACAAGCATCCATCGTTGGAGAAAGGAGGGAGCCGTTTTGGCGCCCGTGCAGGGTTACGCGGCAAAGAGATGGTAATGAAAAGGTTTCATGGTGGAGTCCATCCATGCAATTGCAGAAAGGATTTGTCAGCGGATAGGGCTATTGAAAAAATGCCTGCTCCGAGCAGGGTGATCTTGTCGCTGCAACAGCACACAGGTGGCCCCAGCAAACCCTTAGTGGAAGTCGGTCAGGAGGTCAAGCTTGGGCAGAAGATCGCCGATGGCAGTTCTTTTATTTCTGCCGCTCTACACGCCTCGGTAGCCGGCAAAGTCGTGGAGATTGCTCCCCATCCCCACCCGGCAGGTGGTGAGGTCACCGCGATTGTCATCGAGAACGATGGCAGCGACGAATGGGCGGAAGGGATCGGTCCCAAGGGCTCATTAGAGAGCCTGTCTCCTGAACAGATCCGGGAAATTGTCAAGGAAGCTGGCATTGTTGGCCTTGGTGGAGCTGCTTTCCCCACCCATGTGAAAATCAATCCTCCGCCTGACAAGCCGATCGAGTATCTCGTGTTGAATGGTTGTGAATGTGAGGCTTATCTAACCACCGATCATCGACTGATGATCGAAAGGACGGAGGATATTGCCTTTGGGGGCAAGGCGCTGGCCAAGGCTCTCGGTGTTAAGAAAGTGATTGTTGGCGTGGAACGGAACAAACCTGAAGCGATAGCGGCTTTTCAGGAGATAGCCGCCCGGGATGATTTGTTCCAGGTAGAATCCCTAGAGGTGAAGTACCCCCAGGGGGCGGAGAAGCAACTGGTTTACTGTCTCCTTGGACGAGAGGTTCCTTCGAGGGGGTTGCCTGCCGATGTGGGCGTGGTGGTCCAAAACGTGGCTACTGCCGCTGCCGTGGCCGATGCCATCAACAAGGGCTGGCCTTTGATCAAGCGGGTGATCACCGTGTCGGGGACTGGTGTTCAAGAGCCCAAGAACGTTGAAGTTCGTGTGGGAACACCGGTGAAAGACGCTATCGAGTTTGCAGGCGGCTACAATGGGACCCCTGGGAAGGTACTGATGGGTGGGCCCATGACAGGCATAGCCGTCCATACAACCGAGGTTCCGGTGATGAAGGGCACTTCTGGCATCATTGTTGTGCCTCGGGAAGACGTAAAGCAGTATGATCCTTCGCCATGTATCCGATGCGGTCGTTGCGTCGATGCCTGTCCGGCCTATCTGATGCCCGTTACCATCGCTAATTTCGCTGAAAAAGGCATGCTCCAGGAAGCTGACCAATACGGAGCCATGGACTGCATTGAGTGTGGGTGCTGTACCTATGTTTGTCCGGCGAAACGCTTCCTGCTGCACTGGATTCAGTTGGCCAAGCACCAGCTCCTGGCCCTAAAACGACAAAACGGGTAGGAGGGAAGAAGGCATGGACGAGAACATCCAGCTTATCGTATCGACAGCACCCCATTTGCGAGATGAAGATTCTGTTTCCATGATCATGTACAGTGTGGTTTGGGCCCTGCTGCCGGCCACAGTGTGTGCAGTTTACTTTTTCCGAGGTCGGGCCATTGGCATTATCCTGACCTGCATCATTGTGGCTTTGTTGGCTGAGGCTGCAGCCCAGCGGCTGCGGGGAGTACCTGCCACCTTGTGGGATGGAAGTGCCCTAGTTACTGGGCTGCTCCTTGCTTTGAACTTGCCGCCGACTGTGCCCTGGTGGATGGCTGTCCTGGGGACGGCAGTGGCGATTGTAATCGGCAAACAAGTCTTTGGCGGATTGGGGCATAACCCCTTTAATCCGGCTTTGGTGGGACGGGCCTTTCTATTGGCGGCTTTTCCCGTGCAGATGACAACTTGGATTACGCCCTTTGATGCGGTTTCGGCATCGACCCCATTGGCCCAGGGAGCTGGCGGCATCTATGGCTATGGGCATTTGTATCTGGGATTGGTGCCGGGCTCCCTTGGTGAGACATCGGCCTTCGCCCTGTTGCTAGGGGCCCTTTACCTGCTCTATCGGGAGTATATCGACTGGCGGATACCGGTAGGTTATTTAGGCACCGTGGCTGTTATCAGCCTTTTGGCCGGGCAAGATCCCATATTCCAACTTCTCAGCGGTGGTCTTATGCTAGGTGCTCTGTTCATGGCGACGGACATGGTGACCACCCCGATAACGAGAGCGGGAAGATGGATCTTTGGCATCGGGGCTGGGGTGATCCTCATGGTCATCAGGTTGTGGGGGGCCATGCCCGAAGGGGTAACTTACTCAATCCTGATCATGAATGGCCTGACACCGCTCCTTAATCGTTGGACCCGACCACGTATCTTCGGGCATGGGGGGGTGAAAGCCCATGAGTAACAATCTGCGTATGGTCATTGTTCTTACGGTAACGGCTATGTTGTCGGGCTTGGTCCTCTCGTACGCTCATGATATGGCTAACACCTACATTCAGCGGAACGAAGAGGCGAAACTGCGGCTGGTCATTCTCGATGTCCTTCCCGGAGCGGAAGATTATGAGGTCCTTGCTTCCAAGACCCAGCCTGAGATCCCCGAGGATGACGTCACTTTGTCGGAGGCGCCTCCGACGCAGCAGCACATCCCGGTCTATCGAGGGCTTGATAAGAACGGGGAAGAAGTGGGGCTGGCGTTCATTGTGGAAAACCCGGGCTATGGTGGTCTCATTAGGCTCATCGCCGGAATTGACACCAGGAAAGATACGCTCACCCAGATTCAGATCCTAGAACACAAGGAAACCCCTGGATTGGGCTCCAAGATAGCGGATGCTCCCTTCCGAGAGCAATTCGCCGGCAAGTCCATTACGGATCCCTTTGTCGTCGGCCAAGATGTCGATGGGATAAGTGGCGCTACCGTATCGTCCAAGGCGGTAGCCGATGGTTTGCGCACGACGATCCAGGAAGTAATGAAACGGTACGGGAAGAGGGGGTGACCGTCGGTGGTTAATTTGGTGAAAGACTTTTGGAATGGAGTCTGGGACGAGAATACTATTTTTAAGCTTCAGATCGGCATGTGCCCTACATTGGCGGTGAGCACCTCGGCCCAGAACGGGTTGGCCATGGGTCTTGCTACGACGTTCGTGCTCGTCTGTTCCAGTGCTTTAGTGTCCCTTGTCAGGAAGCTAGTGCCGAATGAAGTTCGCATACCAGTCTACGTGGTGATCATTGCCACCTTCGTGACCGTTGTCGATTTGTTCCTGAAGGCGGCTTTCCCTGATATCCATGCCGTGCTCGGCATCTTCATTCCGCTGATTGTGGTCAACTGCGTCATCTTGGCCAGGGCGGAAGCTTTTGCCGGGAAGATGCCTGTCCACAGGTCGGCGGCCGATGCCCTCGGTTTTGGCATTGGATTCATGATTGCCTTGGTGACCCTTGGCAGCATTCGGGAAATCCTTGGGATGGGAACCTGGTTCGGTATGCGGGTAATGCCCGCAGGCTACGTTCCTTGGAGCATCATGGTCCTGCCCCCGGGAGCATTCATCACCCTGGGCTTCGTAGTGGCGGCGGTGAATCTGATTTCCCGCAGGTCCACCGCAACTTCCCGGAGCAGCTGAAGGAGGGCGGATGATGTCAACACTGTTTTTCATCTTCATTGGTGCACTGTTAGTCAACAACTTCGTACTGGTACGCTTCTTAGGAATCTGCCCGTTCCTGGGGGTTTCCAAGCAGCTGGAGACCGCGGTGGGCATGGGAATGGCCGTCACCTTCGTCATGACCTTGGCAGGGGTCGTGACATGGGCTCTGCAGCATTACGTGCTGAATGCCTTTGGACTTGCTTTCCTGCAGACGGTGCTCTTCATCTTGGTCATCGCGGCGTTGGTCCAATTTGTGGAGCTGTTCCTAAAGAAGATGGTGCCAGTTTTGTACCGGGCGCTTGGAATTTTCCTGCCGCTGATCACGACCAACTGTGCTATACTGGGCATAGCGCTGCTCATTGCCCAGCGGGAGCATGATTTGATCCAAACGGTTGTCTTTTGCGTAGGGGCCGGTCTTGGGTTTACCCTTGCGCTAGTTATCATGGCAGGCATTCGTGAGGAAATGCAGTTTGCCCCCATTCCAAAGTCCCTTCAGGGTGCGGGTATTGCTTTGATTACAGCAGGCCTGATGTCGATTGCCTTCTCGGGCTTCGCAGGCCTTGTTCCTATGTAGAAGGGTGGTGTGATCGGTGGATGTTTCTTGGCTGTCCATGATTAGCATGGGACTTGTCGGGGCGTTTTTTGCCCTGGTGTTGGCCTACGCCTCCCGAGTCTTTGCCGTGGAGACGGACCCCCGCGCCGCAGCCATTGAAGAGATTCTCCCGGGCGCCAACTGTGGTGCCTGTGGTTTCACTGGCTGCAGCGGTTTTGCCGAGGGAGTCACCGCGGGCAAAGCCGAAATCAGCGGGTGTCCTGTAGGCGGAGCTGACGTGGCTAACGCAATCGCCGAGATCATGGGGATTGCAGCTCCCACCGACGTGAAGCGAAAGGTTGCCCAGCTTCTCTGCGCCGGCGACTGCGAGCAGGCTAAGAATCGGGCGGAATACAATGGCGTCGCCGACTGCCGAGCGGCCCTCTTGGTCGGCGGGGGACCGAAAATGTGCACCTATGGGTGTTTGGGGTTTGGCACCTGCGCTATAGCCTGCCCCTTCGACGCCATCTCGATGAATGAGCATGATCTGCCGGTAGTGGATGAAGAGGCTTGCACCGGCTGTGGTATTTGTGTAGAAGCTTGCCCCCGGGACTTGTTCCAGTTGGTGGAGGAACAGCAAGGAGTCCACATTCGGTGCCGCTCCTTCGCTCGTGGTAAAGAGGTCCGTCAAGCATGTGACGTCGGGTGCATCGGATGCCGCCGCTGCGCGAGGGAATGCCCAGAGGAAGCCATTGAGATGGTGGACAACCTGGCGGTCATCGACTACGAGAAATGCACCAACTGTGGCGCTTGTGTGGCAGTCTGCCCGACGAATACGATCCACTGGCAGAAGGAAAAGCCCGAAGTCAAGAAGCTAGTTGCCGTCAGCTGACGGCGGTGCAATGGCGGAAAGAAGAGGAAGGGAAGGGCGGTGCCCTCCCTTCCTTGCTGATCGGGGGGATGGTGGTGTGGCGGCGAAACTGGTGGACGATCATCCTAGTGGTGTCTGTTCTCGCAGTCGTCGGCTGGTACCGACTGCCGCGGGGTGTTGCCGCTGTCGACGAAACCCGGCTGGCGCTGGACACCTTTGTGCAAATCAAGGCTACAGGGAGAAACGGACGAAAAGCAGTCGATGAAGCGTTCGCGGAAATAGAACGGCTGGAGGAGCTTCTGGATCGCTTCCAACCAACCAGTCAGGTGAGCCGACTCAATGAACAGGCTGGCCTGGCTTGGGTTGAGCTAGATGAAGACACCAGGTTCCTGTTAGAACAAGGTCAGCATTATGGTCGACTCAGCCAGGGAGCCTTTGATGTCACCGTCGGCGTCTTGGCGGACCTTTGGGGTTTTGGCAGCGACCACAATAGGGTGCCGTCTCCTGCAGAGATTGAAGCTGCCTTGGATGTGACCGGCTATCCCTTATTGGCCATCGAGGGAAACCGTGCCTTTGTGGAGAAAGGCGTCAAGGTTGACCTGGGGGGGATCGCCAAGGGTTATACAGTCGACAAGGCTGCGGCGAAGCTTCGTCAGCGGGGCGTCAAGCATGCTATTATCAATGCAGGAGGAGACGTCTACGCGATCGGCTCTCGGCCAGATGGCAAGCCTTGGCGGGTGGGAGTCACCAATCCCCGGCAAGTTGAGGGTATGGCTTTGGCCGTCTACCTCCAGGATCAAGCCATAGCTACATCTGGAGACTACCAACGCTTCTTTATCCATGAGGGCGAAAGATATCACCACATTCTCGACCCTCGGACCGGGTATCCAGCCCGGGGACTGGCTAGCGTCTCCGTAATTGCCCCCTCAGCCATGGAGGCCGATGCCTTGGCGACGGCGGTGTTTGTGCTGGGGAGGGGACAGGGGTTGGCCCTCGTCGATTCCTTGCCTGGGGTAGAGGCGGTGTTAATTACCGATGCGGGGGAGATTCTAGTTTCAAAGGGGTTGGAAGGGAAGATCGATATCTTCCTTTCTGATGGAGGAGCCGATGAAGGAAGGAGCCAAGTATCTAGTCAAGATTGAAGATCTAGGCCACGCCGGTGAGGGCGTAGGCCGAGTCGATGGGCTTGTGGTATTCGTGCCCGGGGTCCTCCCTGGGGAGGAAGTGGAAGTTGAGATCACCCAGGTGAGCAGGAAGTATGCCCGGGGCATCCCCTCATCCATCCATACCAAAAGCCCCCAACGGGTTGCGCCCGAGTGCGATCTTCACGGCCTTTGCGGTGGTTGCCAGCTCCAACACCTCAGTTACCCCTCCCAGTTGGCCTACAAGGAAAAACTAGTTGCCAACGCCCTCAAACGCATAGGAGGTCTGAATGTTCCCCTCTTGCCCATCGTGCCTGCACCAAACCCATGGAATTACCGCACTAAGATCCAATCCCCCGTCGGTGTCAAAGGGAAGGAGATCGTCACCGGCTTTTTCGCGCGGGGTACCCACGACATCGTCCCCACGGATTCTTGCCTGATCCAACACCCACTGAACAACCTGGTGCTAAGGACCATCAGGGAGCTGATCATAAAATACGGGTTGTCTGTCTATGATGAGGATTCAGGCCAAGGTGACTTACGCCATGTCATCGTCAGGGTCGGCGAAGGGGAGGCATTAGTGACCTTGGTCACCCGGCGGGAGCAGGTGCCCCATCTTCGCGAGCTGGCCGCAGAGTTGATGGATTCCCTTCCGTCGGTAGCCGGGGTGGTGCAAAACATCAATCCTGCTCGGACCAACGTGATCCTAGGACGTAAGACCATTCCCCTTGCTGGTCAGGACTACTTGATCGTCTCCCTGGATGGCATTAAGTTCAAGGTCTCTCCCGTGGCCTTCCTGCAGGTAAACTGGGAGCAGACGAAGGCCCTTTACCGGATCGTCCGGGATTTTGCCCAGCTTACGGGCCGGGAGAGGCTAGTCGATGCTTACTGCGGCATCGGCACCATCGCCCTCTATCTGGCCCCATGGGCAGGGGAGGTTTACGGCATCGAAGAGGTCCCCGAAGCCGTGGAAGATGCGGTTTTCAACAGTACCCTTAACAACCTACCGGCAGCTTTCATTTGCGGTTTGGTAGAAGAGGAGCTGGCGAGACTGGCCAAAGAGGGTCCCATCGATGTGCTCGTAATGGATCCCCCCAGGAAAGGATGCCACCCCCGCGTCATCGAGACAATCCGGTCAGCCAGTATAAACCGCATCGTTTACGTGTCCTGTAATCCTGGGACTTTAGCCCGGGACCTTGGCATGCTTAAAGAGTACGAGATCCTTGCGGTGCAGCCGGTTGATATGTTTCCCCAAACCCATCA
>JAAYLV010000109.1 GCA_012521755.1 Bacillota bacterium
GCCATCTGGTGGGCGAGAGGGTGCTGGCGAGAATGAAGCCGACGGCCTTCGTCATCAACACGGCCCGGGGTCCAGTCATCGATGAAGCCGCGTTAATCCGCGCCCTCCAAGAGGGGTGGATCGCCGGCGCCGGCCTTGATGTGGTGGAGCAGGAGCCGATCCTGCCGGACAATCCTCTGCTGCAGATGGACAATGTGGTGTTGACTCCCCACGCTGCCTGGTATTCCACCGCATCGATCGGGCTGCTGCAAAGCCTGGCCGCCGAAGAAGTAGTAAGGGTTTTCCAGGGGGGAAGGCCAAAGTCCCTCCTCAACCCGGATGCAGTCCATAATTTGCGTGAACCATAGAGAAAGAGGCGTGAAGGGAGATTGCGAAAAAGACTGCCGGAATGGTTTAAGATTAAGATGCCTAACGCCCAGTTGATGGCTCCGACCAAGTCGAGTCTGGAGCGCTGGCGTTTACACACCGTCTGCCAAGAAGCCAAATGTCCCAACTCTGGCGAATGCTGGTCGAAAGGCACAGCCACCGTGCTGATCATGGGCGATTACTGCACCCGGGGCTGTCGTTTTTGTGCGGTGAAGAAGGGGCGGCCCGCGCCTCTCGACCCCGATGAGCCAAGGCGCGTCGCCGAAGCGGCCCGGGAGATGGGACTGCGCTATGTGGTGGTCACCTCGGTGACCCGGGATGACCTGCCCGATGGGGGAGCCGGCCACTTTGCCGCCACGATCCTGGCCATTAGGGAGCAGCTTCCCGAAAGCCGCATCGAAGTGTTGATCCCCGATTTTCAAGGGAGCACGGAGGCTTTGGCTGTCGTTGTCGAAGCCCGGCCCGACGTGTTAGGGCACAACTTGGAGACGGTGCCCTCCCTCTACCCGCGGGTCAGGCCCCAGGCCGACTACCGCCGTTCTTTGGAGGTGCTGGCCAAGGCTAAGGAGCTCGATCCGACCATAGTCACCAAGAGCGGGATTATGCTGGGCCTTGGCGAGGGGGAGGAAGAGGTGCGCCAGGTGCTGGCGGACCTGATCGCAGTTGGCTGCGATATCTGCACTCTCGGGCAGTACTTGAGCCCAAGTGATGCCCATCTGCCCGTGGAAGAGTTCATCCACCCCGATATGTTCCAGTATTTTGCCCGCCTAGGGGAAGAAATGGGCATGCCCCGCGTGGTGGCCGGCCCTCTGGTCAGAAGCTCATATCTGGCCGAGGAAGCCTTTTTGGGGCGGATTTAGGTTATGTGGGTCCTCAGCTTGGGGCAGGAGGATTACCTGACCGTTTACCGGCTGCAGCGGGCTTTAGTTGAGGCTCGCCGCGAAGGGCTGGTCCCCGATGTCCTGATCCTGGTGGAACATCCCCCGGTGTTCACCCTCGGGCGCGCCGGCGGGGAGAAGAATATTCTGGTGGGGAAGGAGGCCTTGGTCAAGGAGGGAATCGAGGTCTTTCCTGTAGAACGGGGCGGCGATGTGACTTATCACGGACCTGGCCAGCTAGTCGGCTATCCGATCATGGATTTGAAGGAACAGGGGCGGGATCTGCACCTGTTGCTGCGCGGGTACGAGGAAGTATTCATCCGCCTGCTGGCCGACTACGGGATCGTAGGCTCGCGCATCAAGGGACTTACGGGAGTGTGGGTTGGCGAAGAAAAAATCTTGTCGATAGGCATTGCCGTGCGTCGGTGGGTTAGCTACCATGGGTTTGCCTTCAACATCGATCCTAATCTCGACCATTTCCGCCTGATCAATCCCTGCGGCTTGGACATAGGGATGACATCCCTGGCCCGACTCCTCGGACGTCCCGTCTCCCGGGGAGAGGTGCAGCCTCGCGTTCTGGAAATGTTCGCATCGGTCTTCCACGTGGAGCTCCAACCCTGGCCCGCCAACTCGCCGTGGCCGGCACTGATTGAGGAGGTCGATGGCAGTGGCCATGACTAGTCGCGAAAGGGTCAAGAAAGCTTTGGACCATCAGGAGCCTGATCGGGTGCCCTTTGACTTGGGCGGCACCTTTGCCAGCACCGTTGTCCTGGGTGCTTACCAACGATTGGCCGAGTACCTCGGCGTCGATGATCCGGAGCCCGTCTTTATGCGTCTTACTTCCCAAACGGTTTTTCTCCATGAAAAGGTCCTGGAGAAACTAGGTATCGATACCCGCTGCTTGTCCTTGGGGGCCCCCGACGGCAGTCCCGAACGGGAAGATGCCACTGGAACCATGATCGATGAGTGGGGCGTGGGGCGGCGAAAGCCGGCGAGCAGTCTTTATTACGATTTGTCCTACTCCCCTTTGGCAGGCAGCATCACCCCCAAAGACTTGGAAAGGCACCCCTGGCCCGACCCGGACGATCCGGGCCGCTACCGGGGCCTTGAGGAGCGGGCCCGTTATCTCCATGAGGAAACGGACTACGCGGTCATCTTGAACCTGCCCTTGGGCATGGTCCACCAAGCCCAGTTTCTGCGGGGCTTTGAGGACTGGTTTGTCGATCTACTGTTGGATCCGGGGCTGGCCGGCGATCTGATGGATAGGGTGAATGAGGTGAACAAGCGGATCGTGGCCAATGCCCTCGACATTTGCGGCCAGTATGTGGATGTGGTGATGTACGCGGATGATGTTGCCACGCAAAACGGCCCTATGTTTGCCAATGAGACTTATCGGGAGCTGATCAAACCACGGGAGAAGGAGCTCTTCGACCTGATCAAGGAAAAAAGCAACGCCAAGATCCTCTACCATTGCTGCGGCTCCGTCGTCCACTTGCTCGATGATTTCATCGACATTGGGGTGGATGTCATCACCCCGGTGCAAGTGTCGGCGAAGGGCATGGATACCAAGTGGCTGAAGGCTAATTACCGGGGGCGGCTGTCTTTCTGGGGCGGGGTAGATACCCATTGGGTGCTGCCCCGAGGAACGCCGGCCGACGTTAAAGCCGAGACAAAGCGCCGCCTCGAGGACTTGATGCCCGGGGGAGGCTATGTTCTCAATTCTGTTCACAATATCCAGCCCGATGTACCTCCGGAGAATATCGTGGCCATGTTCGAAGCTGGTTTGGAGTACGGCTATTACTAGGATCAAGACTTACGGCCTGCGGGCCGAAACCTACAGAAAAAGCGGGTGGAAAGATGAAAGCCCTTGTTTTCCATGGTCCACTGCAGATGAACTGGGAAGATGTGCCGGAACCGAAGCTGCAAGATGGTGAAGTGCTAGTCAAGGTGAAAGCCGTTGGCATTTGCGGCTCCGACATTCATGGCTACCAAGGGAAGACGAAGAGGCGAATTCCGCCGATGGTCATGGGCCATGAAGCTGCAGGGGAAGTCGCCGCCCTAGGACCCAGGGCCGGGAAGTTCGCCGTCGGTCAAGGGGTCGTCATCCAGCCCCTCACGGGGTGCGGGGACTGTCCAGCCTGCGCCCAGGGGGCAGTCAATCAGTGCAGCGGTCGGTCCCTCCTTGGGGTCAACGCCCCGGGAGCCATGGCCGAATATGTCGTCGTCCGGGAAAAGAACCTTTATCCTCTGCCGGAGGGGGTCTCCTACAGCGCCGCCTCCCTGGCCGAGCCGATGAGCGTCGTCGCCCATGCCCTCAGCCGCACCCCTTCCCTGCTCCACCAGCGGGTGGCCGTCATCGGGGCCGGGGCCATTGGACTCATCGCCATCATGATGGCGAGGGCAGGGGGAGCTTTGCAGTTGTTGGCGGCAGACCTGTCCGATTACCGCCTGGGCCTGGCCAAAGAGCTGGGGACCGATGTGGTCGTCAATTCCGGCCGGGAAGATGCGGCCAAGGTCATCAGGGAGATGACGGGCGGCGGGGCGGACATCGTCATCGAGTGCGTCGGCGTTGCCCCCGCGGTTCAAACAGCTATCCAGTCCGTCCGCAACGGCGGCCACATCACCTTGATCGGCAATTCGGCGGCGATGATGGAACTGCCCGCGCAGGAGCTGGTGGTGCGGGAGCTGACCGCCGCTGGGACCTACGCGTTCAACCGGGAGTTTCCCGTCATGGTGGAAGCCTTGGGGAAAGGTTCGCTGCCCGTTGAAAAGCTGGTCAGCCTCGAAGCTCCCCTGGAGGAAGGGGCGGAGGTCTTCGCCAGGCTCGGTCAAGGCGAGGATGAACGGGTGATTAAGGCAGTGCTGATTGGTTGAAAGGAGTGTCTTGATTGACGAGACAAGATGGTTTTATCGCTGGTGTGGAGGCCGAATCCCAGGCTTTGCTCGATGTTGCCAAGAAAATGCTCATCGCGGCGCGGACCGCGCCCAAAGCGCGGGGCATCGATAATTTAGTGACGGGGATCATCACCCCCGGGCCTGTATTGGATCAGCTGCGGGCCAAGATGGAAGAGATGGCGGCCGAGGGAGGGGCCTTGTTCCACCGGGACTCCCAGAACATTAAAGATGTGGAAGCTGTCGTCTTGATCGGAACCAAGAAGGGTCCAATGAATCTCAAGCTTTGCGGCTTCTGCGGTTATGACAGTTGCGCGGAGATGGAAGCAAACGGAGCGACCTGCGCCTACAACCCGGGGGACTTAGGGATCGCCGTCGGCTCGGCAGTGAGCGTTGCCATGGAGCACCGGGTGGACAACCGGGTGATGTATACTATTGGACTGGCCGCGGTCAAGCTCGGCCTCCTCGGCCAAGATGTGGAGATCGCCTATGGGATTCCCCTCGCGGTGAGGGGGAAGAACCCCTTCTTCGATCGAAAATAGTCCGGGCGGAAAGGCGGAACGTTAGATTGCCAAAGGATGTAGAAAGGAATGGGCGGCGTCGCCCACGGATGGGTGAAGCACTGTTTCCCCTAGGGGTGACGGTGTGTCTTGTTGGTCTGTCTGTCCTCCGCTGGGATGTTTCCCTGCACGCACCGTTGATCTTGGGAACCTTCGTGACGGTCTTGTTCGCC
>JAAYLV010000110.1 GCA_012521755.1 Bacillota bacterium
AGAAGGGGCCGGCAGGCCCCTTCTTTCAGCCCTCGGGAAGCTCGATCCAGTCGAGCTCCAGCTCGGCTAGGCGCGCCTTGGTCGGCACTCCCGTCTCCGGATCCCAGCCGACCATGCCGTAGTAGCAGGAGAGCATTTCCTGGAAGACATCCCGATCGACGCCCACGCCCTCTAAGGCGCCGCCCTCCAAGGGGCCAAAAATCCGATCAGGCAGGGTGTCATCCTCCCGGGTGAAGCCCTCGCGGACATTGAAGCAGCGGGCCATGGTATCTGCCCTTTCTGCCACCTTCATCAGCTCCCACAGGCTCGTCTTCCAGCCGGTAGCCGCTTCCAAGGCCTCGATCATCTTATCAAAGGTCAAGGTGTAAACCGGGGCAGCCACGAAGGTGCACACGCCCAGAGAGTTGTAGAGGCTCCAGATCTTCTGCAGATACGCAAACTGGCGCACCTTGCGGTGGGAAAGATCGAAAGCTTCAACAGGCTCGATGAAGCCCAGCGGAGCCACCCTCTCCATGGCCGGACTGCGGGAGGCAAAGTCCCCATCATGGGGATTCTCCATATGGTCGGCGCCGGTGGGCGATACCGCGTAGGCCAGGATCAAGCTCTTCTTGCCCCGGGGCTCATGCATGGGCAGCTCTTGCTTTTTCACATGCATAGCGAATCTCTCGGCGCCCTTGCCGATTTTCTCCGCGGCCCTAGCCACGCCCTCCGCGAGGATGTCGCCGAGGCCTTTGCGGAAGGCGATCTGTTCGATCATCGCCAGCATGGCGTCGACGTTGCCAAAGCGCAGGTCGATGCCCCCTGTATCCTCTTTGGTGAGGATGCCTTCTTCATAACACTCCATGGCGAAAGCTATGGCTACACCGGTGGAAATCGTATCGATTCCGTACTTGTTGCACAGCTCGCTGCCTTTGGCGATGGCTGGCAAGTCACCGATGCAGCACAGGGACCCAAGGGAGCCGATGGTCTCGTATTCGGGCCCGCCATAGTAGGGATCCACATCATATTCGCCCTTAACATCGACGACTCG
Organism: Bacillota bacterium; assembly: GCA_012521755.1. Taxonomy (GTDB): domain Bacteria; phylum Bacillota; class Limnochordia; order JAAZLZ01; family JAAZLZ01; genus JAAZLZ01. The sequence goes on from JAAYLV010000110.1 coordinate 1,031, forward strand.
CTTGCAGCGGACGGGACAAGCATAGCAGCCTTCCCGCTCGATCAGGATCGTGTCTACCAAGGCCTGACCGGAAATCTTATCGGCATGCTCGAAGGTCCCCGTCCGGAAGTTCTTGGTGGGCAGGATGCCGCCGGCATTCATATTCAGAACGCCATTGCTTGTGCCAAGGTTATGCATAATCACCTGGCGGGGGTTCTCTCGCCAGTTCTGAGCAAACCAGCGGGTCACATTGCGCACGCCCTCTTCATCATGAAGGGCCAGCTTTTGGGTGCCCCGGACGGCAACGGCCCGCAGATTCTTGGAGCCCATGACAGCACCCAGACCCGTTCGTCCGTTGGCGTGCTTGACGTTGTTGAGGATGCAGGCGTACCGGACTAGGTTTTCACCGCCGGGACCGGTCTGGGCGATCCTTATCCTGTTATCGCCCAGTTCTTCCCTGATGATTTTTTCGGCCTCACCGGTAGTCTTGCCCCAGATGTGGCTGGCATCTCTGATTTCGCACTCGCCGTCTTTGATCCACAAATAGACTGGCTTGGGGGATTTCCCCTTGATGATGATGCCGTCAAAGCCCGCCCATTTCAGTTCGGGACCCCAAAAACCACCGGCCTCCGACTCGGCAAAACCTTCGGTCAAAGGCGACTTGGCGGCGACAGTGAAGCGGCTGAAGCCGGGTATGGGGGTGCCGGTCAGGATGGAACACATGAACACCAGCATATTATCTGGCCCTAAAGGATCGACGCCTGGGGGCATTTCCTTCAAGAGAAAGTACGTGGCTAACGCCCCCCCACCGAGGTACCTGCGGTAAATCACCGGATCAAGCTCTTCAACGGAAGTCGTCCCGTCAGTCAGATTCACTCTCAAGATTTTGCCAGTAAATCCTTGAGCCAAAAAGATCCCTCCTTTTCGAATAATCCCCTGGTAAAGAACCTCACTTTGGCCCACCAACCAGCGAATTCGCGATGCCTGTTATCTAATACGGGACGGAAGTTCAGAATTCCTTCCTTAAAGGGTAAAACAACCTCCCATCGACGTCCCCCAAGAAAGAGACGATTCTCCCTCTCGCGTGGGCCTTACCCTTCCTCCACATCTTCGAGGACGACGGCAGTGCCGTAGGCCAAAATCTCCGCGGCGCCGCTCATCACGCTGGCGGTGGCGAAGCGTATGCCAACGACGCCATTGGCCCCCAGGGCCCTCGCCTCAGCTGCCATCCGTTCGAGGGCCTCTTCCCGAGAGCTTTGGAGAAGCTCGGAGTAGGTCGTGACTTCCCCGCCGACGATATTCTTGAGAAGGGCCAAGATATCCTGACCTATGTGCCTTGCCCGCACCGTGCTGCCCCGCACCAGCCCTAAGGTTCGCACAATCCTCTTGCCCGCTACCAAATCGGAAGTGACAATGAGCATATCACTCTTGCCCAGCTCCTTCACGACCCATCACTCCCCAGCAGTATAGTTCAGCCAAGCCATCCACGTTGGGGCTGCCCCTATCCCCCCGCAAGAGCCAGTCGAGGGCGACGCTGTCGAGGATGCCAAGCAAAGCCAAGGCCCCTTGCCTGCGGTCGATAGGCCGCACTTGCCCTGTCTTGATTCCCCGGTCGATTAGTTCCATGAAGAGCGATAGAATATCCTCCCGGGTCTTGCGCACGCCGGCCCCCAGATCCCCTTTGAACTCCTCCAGAATCTGGAAAAACTCCTTATTCTCCCGGCAAAAGTCCCCGTGGGCCCGGATCACCGCCTCCACTTGAGCGGAAAAGTCATCCCCGCTGTAGATCACCTCGCGCAGGGTCCGGCGCATTTCCTCGAACCGGTGTTTGAGGACCGACAGGAAAAGCTCCCGCTTGCTCGAGAAGTAAAGGTAAAGGGTGCCCTTGGCAAGTCCGGCCCTGGCAGCGATATCATCCATGGTGGCCCCATGAAACCCCTCTTCAGCAAAAACGGCCTGCGCGGCGGCGAGGATCTCTTGTTGCCGCTGCGCCCTGATCGCTGTCACCCCCCGTTCACCTCCCTCAAAGCTCTCCCACGAAAGTAGGGCCATAGACGCCTTTCAGGTAGGCCGCCCTGGCTAGGTGAAGATCGTAGAGGGCGACGGCTACATCGCTTTCGGCCCCTAGGACCGCGAGTTCCAACTGGGCTACATCAAAATCCGTGGCCAATTGGGCCCCATGGAGCTTCTGGGTTGCCCGCAGTCGCTCTTTCATTTCCTCGAGGCGTCCCTCGGCCAGCTCCAAACGGGCCTGGCTGCGCTGGAGGGCCAGATGCAGGCTGCTTAGCTCAAGCTCGAGGCCCGTCTCCAGCTGTTCGACCGCAAGGCGCGCCAGCTCAACCCCCTCCCTGGCCTTTGCCTGCTTCAGTTTGGCCGCCTCCCCGTCGAGGAGGGGCAGCTGCACTTGCAGGCCAGCCAGGTAGCTCTCCCCGGCAAAGCTGTCCAGCTCTACTTCCTTATAGGTCTTAAGCTCCGAAGCCTGCCGGTTGTAAGTGCCCGCGAGGCTCAAGAGCCCCCGGTTGCTGACGGAAAGGCTGATCTCCCCATCCTCCCACTGGTATTGACCAACCAAGGCTAAGATGGGCCTTCCTTCTTCCTCGGCAGCCAGCTCCCCAAGTTCCGCGAGGGCCAGCTCCGCCTGGGCCTTGCGTAGGTCGGGACGATTCCCCTTGGCCAAGGGGAGGGCCTCGTGGGGAGGGGGAGCTGCTTTCCCCGGCGGGCCGGGATCGACCAGTTCAACCGGTTCATCCAAGGGACGGCCAAGGAGAGCATTGAAGGCCATCCCGGCGGCCTGCTTCCCTTCTTGGCTTTGCAGCTCCTGCAGCCGGGCTTCTTTCCAGTCGGCCTCCGCGGCCAGCACCTCGGCGATGGTCGCGGTGCCGGCATTAAAGCGAGCCTGGACTACATCCTGCTTCCAGCGGGCGACTCGAACCGCCTCCGCGGCCAGCTCCGCCATCCTTTGGGCCTTGAGACAGCCGAAATAAGCTTCAACCACCTGGTAGGCCAGGTCGGCTGCCCCCTGCTCCCAGCGAAGTTGGGCCAGCTCCCGCTCATGGTCGAGGGAGGAGCGGAGGGCCTTTAGGGAGTTGGATAACCCAACGATGGGCTGCTGGATCTCCAAAGTGAAGCTTTGCTGGTTGAAGCGAAGCCGATCTTC
>JAAYLV010000111.1 GCA_012521755.1 Bacillota bacterium
GCCCCATGGGCGTGGTTGGCTAGAATCACACACTTGACTATCCATATTGATCTACGTCAAAAGACAAAAAATACCTCCCTAAACTTGACAGGAACGAAGAAAGGGCCGTTCTGTACGAACGGCCCCCCAGTCTTACTTGGATACTGCACTGAGCCCTGCAATTCTGCCCGAGACGAAGGCCCAGGTGGTGGCAACCCCAGGCATGGACTCATTCCCGTGGGCCGCCCCGATGAGTTCGCCGGCCGCCCAAAGACCCGGGATCACTTTGCCCTCCTTATCGAGCACTCTCATATCCGTCGTCACCCGCACCCCGCCTAGGGATGTGGCCGTTCGCAGCTTTTGCTCCATCACATAGTATGGAGGCTGGCTGATGGGAGCGGCGAGGTCCTTCCGACCGAAGGCAGAATCGTAGCCGGCGGCAACGGCCTCGTTGTACGCTTTAACGGTAGCCGCTAATCCTTCCGGATCGATGCCCAGTTCTGCCGCGGCGGCTGCCAGATCGTCGTGCCTGGCAATGCGTCCCGGCTGAGCGATCAACTCTTCGATTTGCTCCTCGGTATAGTTGAAGACCATCGCGAGCCCCATCGCATCGAGCTTAGCCTTCATAGCGCTATCGAAGACGATGAACAGCTGCGTGTCAGGCTGCTCCAGGGTCTTGTTCTTCAGGGATACGATATCCAGGGTCTCATCGATGACCCGCTCACCGTTGCTGTTGACCATGATGGCTCCAAAGCTAACTAAGGGAACGCTCGAGATGGTAGTCAACTGGGCCCGGCCGGGAGCGATTTCCACTCCGTGGGGATAGACCTTCATCTTATCCATGAAAACCAAATCGGCTCCAGCTTCGGCGGCCATCTTGTGTCCATCACCGGTGGACGAAACGGGACCGTAATAAAGGACTGACCGGAGGCTCTCAGGCCGCATGTCCATGTCCGCCCCAAAGCCGCCCGTCGCCAAGATGACGGCGTCGGCGCTAAAGACCTGCTCCGCACCATCCTTGCCAACGGCTACCACTCCGGTGACCCGCCCGTTTTCTTGAACCAGCCGCGTAGCCCTGGTATTGAGGAGGATCTCAACCCCTTTGGCAAGGGCTGCTTCGTGGAGCGACTTGATCAAAGCAGCTCCTCCACCGGTCCAGCGGAACGACCGGGGGACGCGATGCTCTGCCCAATTGACAGGCTCGGAATCGAAGGCAACCCCCAGATCCTCCATCCAATCCATGACGGCCCCACCCTGTTCGGCCATCAGCCAGGTTAGCCTAGCATCGTTGGTGAACTCGCCGCCTATCATCAGGTCGAGGAAAAAGAGCTCCGCGCTGTCTTCGGTAATGCCTGCCTCAAGCTGCAGCCTCGGGCCGGCAGCGGTGGTGACGGCGCCACAAATTAGTGTTGCCCCACCGAGGAAGGGCATTTTCTCCAACAAGATGACATCGGCGCCCCCCTCAGCTGCTGCGATAGCCGCCAGTAGGCCTGCTCCGCCGCCGCCAACTACTACCACGTCAGCCGATGCGGCAAATGCCGAGCAAGCCAAGCTCAAAACCAGCATCAATGCGACCAACATTCTTTTCATCATTTCGCCTCCCCATCCTAAATTGGCTGTGTGCCATGTCACATATACAACACTCGCTTTGATAACCCTTTCGCAAAGTCCAATTTTCCGCTCCTTAGATGAATTCCTTTATTCACAACAACCTATCGCCCGCAGACAAGCGGAGACGCAACGATAACGGCCGACATCACCCCGGGGACATCAACGGGATCCTGGCCAAGCCAAGAAGGCACCCTCCACATAATCGACAAGACAGCCCGAAACCCACTCTACATCGAGCTGCTTCCCCCTCTTGCCGCCGGACTCGACAGGTCGTCTGTTCCTCGCGGAATACCCCTACTGTACATCCAAAGCAACCTAATACCAATGAAAAACCTCTTTTCCCTTTACGCCGCATCGATTCCTCGGCGGGAATAATCTGCCATGAATAAAAGAGACATCTCATCCCTTCTGAATCACAAGCATCCAATGTTTGGAGGAGTGGGAGCTGGAGCTGAGAAGAGAATTGGACAATCTTCACAGGACGATTTGCGAAGAAGTGCAGGAAGCTAAAGGCAACTGCTTGAGAGATAATCCAAATTGACATAATCCCAGACTGGAGCTGTGGATTTTCTTGCTTGACTTATCGTAAGCAGGGCGATCGGCGAGCTTGTGCCAAAAGGACTACTTGGGAACCAGCGGCAGGCTCTGAGAGTCATACCAAGTCTGATTTGGCCGGGGGCAATCCGCGTTGTCTGCACCACTTAGCAGCCGCCCCAGCCTGGAGGAACTGCCCAGGTGGCCAGCCAGGGATAATAATCTGCGAGAAGCTGTCCCGGCACTACGGACTCCCCATGGCCCTGGGGCGGGCCCCCCATCTAATAAAGCCATCAAGGGCAGTGGGGTCCTCTGGCCATTGGGAACCTGCAGTATCTTGCCGCGAACCTGTCTAGCCTTAGTGTAAAGTTACTGTAGGGTGCCCGGTAGGAATATTCTACCAGGGAGAGAAAAAGAGATCTCACTGCCTTTTGAACGGCAAGCATCAAGTGCTTGAAGGAGTGAGATCTCTTATGGACATAA
>JAAYLV010000112.1 GCA_012521755.1 Bacillota bacterium
CCGGCGATCCACCCCTCTTGGAGGGCGCGGATTAACGCGGCTTCATCGATGACTGGACCCCGGGCCGTGTTGATGACGAAGGCCGTCGGCTTCATTCTCGCCAGCACCCTCTCGCCCACCAGATGGCGGGTCTTTTCGCTCAAGGGGGCGTGGACGGAGAGAAAGTCCACCCTGGCAGCCATTTCCTCCAGGTCCTCAACCAGCTCTACACCATGCTCCTGGGCCAGTTTTGGGTCGATGAAGGGATCGTAGGCCATAACCTCCATTCCCAAGGGCTTGACCTTGTCCGCGAGGTGCCGGGCGATCTTGCCGAAGGCAACCAAGCCCAGGACCGAGCCCCGCAAAGGCAGGATGGGCGTGGCTACTTTGTAGTCCCACACGCCGCCCTTGACCGCGTTGTTCAGCACCACTATTTTCCGGGCGCAGGCCAAAAGCAAACCTAGGGCGTGGTCCGCGACCTCTTCTTCACAGTAGGAAGGTACATTCGCGGCATAGACCCCAAGGTCCGTTGCTCCTGCCAAGTCCAAACAATCATAACCAATCCCAAAGCGCACCACAACCCGACATTTGGGCAAGTTTGCCAGGACGCGGCGGGTGATGGGCGCGTAGGTCACCATCAGGCCGAAGGCGTCATGACACTTGGCAATGATCTCATCCTCCGTGCGGCACTGGACCAGCCTCAGCTCCAGTCCCGCCGGCTCGAGGACCTTGCGCGCATCATCAAAGCTAGGGTGTTCATAGTCAGTGACATAAACAACCGGCTTGCTCATGGTAAGGACGCCAAATGCGGCGCCAATCCACCTCCTCTCCCAAGTACAAGCCAGGGAGCTAGACTTGCAAAACAACTTTTACCCCGTCGACGTCTCCAGCAGCCGCGGCCATAGCTTCTTGGACTTGGTCTAAGGGAAATACGTGGGTAACGGTCCGATCCACATCGATCTGACCCTGGGCCAAAAGCTCAATGGCCCGCTGGAAATCCTGATAGTTGTACACCCGGGAGCCCCGCAAGGTCTGCTCGCGAAAACTGATTTGCAACAGGTCCACTGGCGCTAGATCCTTGTAGACCCCAACTACCACGATCTGCCCCTTGATCCTCGTCATTTGGGCCATCTGGGCCGCCGTCGCCTCGGCGCCGGCCGCCTCATAGACCACATCGGCCCCCTCGCCATCCGTCAGGGCGAGGACCTCCGCCACTGGATCGCCCCCCCCGTCGATGACGGTAAAGCCCATCTGGGCGGCCACTTCCCGGCGGTGGGGATTGACCTCGCTGACCATCACCCGCGCTCCGGCAAGTCTTGCCGCCTGGGCCAAAAGGATCCCCACGGGGCCTCCTCCCAGGACCACGACCCGGTCTCCAAGTTCCAAAGTCGCCTGCCGGAGCCCATGGATCGCCACCGCCAAAGGTTCAGTTAGAACGGCATGTTCTAAGGACAGCCCGTCAGGGAGCTTGACGATCCGATCCAGGGGGGCGACTACGTATTCGGCAAATCCCCCATCCACCTGCACGCCAAGGAGGCGAAGCTCCCGGCAGACATGATACGCTCCCCGGCGGCAGGCGCTGCAGCGGCCGCAGGCGAGGAGGGGCTCAACTGCCACCCGATCCCCCGCCTTCAGCTCTGGGGAGTCTGCTTCGACAATCTCCCCGACAAATTCGTGTCCCGGCACTACCGGCGGCTTGACGCGAGGATTGCGGCCGGAGCAAATGTACAGGTCCGAGCCGCAAATGCCGGCGTACCTTACCCTAATCAACCCTTGGCCGGGACCAGCTTGCGGACAGGGCCGCTCCTGGAGGGAGAGCCCCGGTTCACCGGTGAAGACCGCTGCTTTCACAGAACACGCCCCCCTAGAATTTGAGCAGGACTTTGGTTACCTCCTCGGGCGACTCATCGAAGGAGCGCATGGCTTCTTCCACCTGCTCGAAGGGATACTCCCGGCTGATCAAAGGCCTGGGATCGATGCGGCCGCTTTCCAGGAGGCTAATCACTCCAGGGAACTGGTTGCAGTTCAAGCGGGAGCCGTGGAAATCGACGCCCTTCTTGATGAGCAAGATGACCGGCAGCTTCAACTCGCCTTCCGAAAGGCCAAGCAAGGCCACCCGACCCGATGGGGCCACAAACTCCATGCTCTGGCGAATAGTGGCTTCCAAGCCGACGGCTTCGATGACCGCACCGGCCCCTTCCCCATTGGTGAACTCCTCCACTGCCTGGTAGGGATCTTCTTTGTCGATGTTGACCACCCGGTCCGCTCCCAATTGCTCGGCCAGATCCAAACGGGACTGGACCCGGTCGGTAATCATGACCTGGGTATCCTTTGTCTTGGCGATGAGGAGACTGACAAGACCAATGGGCCCCGCGCCGATGATGACCACCTGATCGCCATCCCGGACCGATGCCCGGCGGTTGGCCTCGGCGCCGATGGACAAAGGCTCAATCAAGGCCGCCGTGCTAAAATCAAGGCCCGCGGGTATTTTGTGGATCCGGTCCGTCCGGACCGTCAAGTATTCGGCAAAGGCGCCATCCCGGTGCACCCCCAGGACTTGCACCTCTCGACAAACGTTATGATTGCCCGTGCGGCAGGCATAACAACGACCACAGTTGACCACCGGATCGACGACGACCCGGTCCCCCTCCTGGAAGGGACCCTTATAGCCGGGTCCCAACGCGGCGATTTCGCCGGAGAACTCATGGCCCATCACCCGAGGGTAGGTGATGAAAGGTTGGGTGCCGCGGAATCCATGGAGATCGGAGCCGCAAAGACCGGCCACCTTAACTCTGATCAATGCTTCACCGGGACCAGGCTCAGGCACCGGTCTTTCCTCGATGACAAATTTGCCGGGTTCGACAAGGACTATTGCCTTCATTTTCTTCCTCCTTCCTTACCAGATCGTCCAACCTCCGTCCACCATCACCGTGTGCCCCGTAACCATGCTCGAGGCATCGGAAGCAAGGTAGATCACCGTACCAGCTAGTTCGTCCAAACGACCTAAACGACCCATGGGGATCCTCCAGAGGACTTCCTGGCGGAATTTTTCGTCGGCTAACAGGGGGATGGTCATAGCTGTCTCGAAGAAAGTGGGAGCGATGCCGTTGACGTTGATGTTGTAAGGAGCCCATTCCACCGCCAAGGCGCGGGTCAACTGGGCAACTCCGCCTTTGCTCGCACAGTAGGCCGCCCGATCGTAGAGGGCGACAAATCCCATTTGGGAGTTGATGTTGATGATCTTCCCATAGCGTCGTTTGATCATCTCCCGGGCAACGGCTTGGGCTGTGAAGAAGAGTCCCTTGAGGTTGATATTCAGCGTCTTGTCCCAATTCTCTTCGGTGAATTCTACGGCCGGTTGGGGTCGGTTGTAGCCAGCGTTGTTGACGAGAATGTCGATTTGGCCCCACTGGGCCATGGCCGTTGCCACCATCCGCTCGATGTCCTCCAGGCGGGTGAGATCCGCGGTAACTGGCGTCACTTCCCGTCCACTTAGCTCCCTCAGCCTTTCCGCCCGGGCCGCCAGTTCTTCCTCGCCCCGGGCCACGATGATCAGGTCAGCCCCCGCCCGGGCCAAAGCCAGGGCCATGGCTGCGCCTAGACCACGACTACCGCCGGTAACAATAGCCTTCTTGCCGCTTAGATCGAAGATGTCGGGAAACTTAATCCTCTCTTCCCAGTCCACTCTAAGACCCCCCTTGTTGCCGGCTTGAATTCATCGGTGCAATAATTCCACATCCCACGGAGTAAATCCTTGCTCCGCTGCAATTTATGGCGAAAGGGGAACAAAGGAAACGAACCCTCAATGTCGAAGCTTTACTTTGTATAGCGTCGGAGCCTTAAAGGAGGTCTTTTGTCCATGAAAGTCGCAATGTGGTACGGTGGAAGAGATATTCGTTTAGAAGAAATTGATCTGCCGCCCCTAGGTCCGGAGGACGTACGCATCGAGGTAAATGCCTGTGGTGTTTGCGGCACCGATGTCCACATCATCCACGGCGCTTTCCCCCTGTATCAACCGCCAACAATCATCGGTCACGAGTACAGCGGCACCGTGGTGGAAGTTGGCAGCGACGTCCGGGAGATCAAGGTCGGCGACCGGGTGACCGTCGATCCTTCCGGCTACACTTGCATGGTTTGCTACCACTGTCGGCAGGGACAGATCCATCTTTGCCCCAACCGGGCTGTTTTCCGGGGCGCTTACGCCGAGTACACAACAGTCCCGGAGCGGGTAGTCTACAAGCTGCCCGACGAGCTCCCCTTTGACCTGGGGGCCCTCACGGAGCCGATTTCTTGCGCCGTCCATGCAACTGGCCTGGCCAATCCCAAAACGGGCAGCAACGCGTTGATTTACGGAGCCGGCACCATCGGCCTTCTTCTCCTGCAGGTCTTGCTCCGCTCCGGCGTCAGCCGGGTCATCGTCTCCGAACCAATCGCCTCCCGTCGCGAGCTGGCTAAAGAGATGGGGGCCGATGTGGTTGTCGATCCCACCAAGGAAGACTTGGGCGAGGCCGTCCAGGACTTCACCAAGGGCATCGGCATCGATCTAGCCTTTGAGGCAGTGGGCAAGCCAGCCCTTGTCAAAGATGCGGCCAGCCACGCCCGCCGGGGCGGCAAGGTGATCATCGTTGGCGTCTCTGCTCCCGGCGAACCAACGGAGGTTGTGCCCTACGACATTTACTACAAGGAGCTGGCCATTATCGGCTCCCACATCCGTCTGTTCACCTTCCCGCGGGCCATCAACTGGCTGACTAAGCTGAATCTCAAGCCCATCATCACCCATGAGTTCCCCTTGGCCGATACCCTCAAGGCCATCGAGACGACAGAACGGGGCGAAGGGATCAAAGTGCTGGTCAAACCGAAGCTTTGAAGGAGTCTTGCTCAGTAGCCCCACGGGGGTTGCCCGTGGGGCTTTATGCCTCGGTTGACAGATCTCCCACCGGGGGGATATAATGCACGTGACTGACTAGCCGGTCATTCGGGAGTGATAGACTTGATCGACAAGGTGTGCCAGGAAATCATCGCAAACATGTCCCAGGTAGTTGTCGGCAAAGGGCGGGCCATCGAGTTGATGCTGGTCGCCTTCTTGGCTGAAGGCCATGTTCTCCTGGAAGACGTTCCGGGGGTGGGCAAGACTCTCATGGCCAAGGCCCTCGCCAAGAGCATCGGGGGAACCTTCAAGCGGGTCCAGTTCACCCCCGATTTGCTCCCCGCCGATATCACCGGATTTAACATCTACAACCAGCAGCTTGGGCAGTTTCAGTTTCAAGCAGGACCCGTGATGACCAATGTCCTGCTTGCCGATGAGATTAACCGCACCATCCCCCGCACCCAGGCGAGTCTGCTCGAGAGCATGGAAGAAGGCCAGGTGACCGTCGACGGGGCAACTTTGCCTTTGCCTAGGCCCTTTTTCGTCATCGCCACCCAAAACCCCATCGAGCTGGAAGGGACTTTCCCCCTGCCCGAGGCCCAACTCGACAGGTTCCTCCTCCGGATCGACCTTGGCTATCCCGACCCCGATGAGGAAGGGGCCATCCTGGAGCGCTTCCAGCTAGATGATCCCTTAACCAAGCTGGAAGCAGTAGTCACCCCCGAGGAGGTCCTCCATCTGCAGCAGGCCCGCCGGCAAGTACGGGTCAGTCCTCCCGTGCGGCAGTACATTGTCAATCTCGTCCAAGCCACCCGGCATAATCCCTGCCTCCGCTTCGGAGCCAGTCCCCGGGGATCGTTGAGCCTGATGCGGGCCTCCCAGGCCTTGGCCGCTTTGCGGGGAAGGGATTATGTGCTGCCCGATGAGGTGAAGGAGCTCGCGGGGCCCGTCCTCGCCCACAGGCTCCTCCTCCGGCCTGAGGAGCGCCTGCGGGGAATCACCGTCCACGAAGTCCTAGCCGACATCATCGAGGAAGTGCCTGTACCGGCCCCCGTTGAGTAAGACGATGGAAAGTTCCGGACTGCCCAGCATTTTCATCGACGGGTTCACCCAATTCTTGGTCGGCCTGTTCCTCTTTATCGCCCTGCTGAAAGGGCAGATCAGGCTCAGTCTGTTGTTTTTGCTCATCCTGGTCCTGGTCAACGGAGCCAAGATCTGGTGTCGCTACAGTCTAAGGTCCACCCGCGGCAGGTTCACTATGGACCGGATGCGTCTCTTTCCCGGCGAAGAGCTGACCTTGACGGCCGAAGTAGAGAATCTCAAAGCCCTTCCCGTCTGGATGAAGGTGACCATCCCCCTCCCTGGGCCCTTTGGCCAAGAGGTCCTCGAGGAGAGCCGGGGCCTTTTGTGGTTCCAAAAGGTAGTCTGGCAGTGGACCTTGACTGCTCCCTGCCGGGGCTACCATAGAATAGGCCCGTTGATGCTGGGGGCGGGGGACCTCCTTGGGTTTTTCCATCGGTGGCAGGAAGGATCGCCTGCTTGCCATCTAATCGTCTACCCCCGCCTGATCCCCATCGAACATTTTCCTGCGCCTTTGCGGGAGCTCCTCGGCACCCAAGGCGCCCGCGGGCCCGTCCCCGACCCTACAAGCCTCATGGGCACCAGGGACTACCAACACTCCCGCCCCGCCCGGTACATCCATTGGAAAGCGAGCGCCCGCCATAGCCGGCTCCAGGAAAAGGTCTGCGAACCTACGGTCCAAAGGAAGGTTATGCTGCTGTTGGATGTGGAGGGATTCGATCGAGAGGGCTTTGAAGAAATGCTTGAAGTAGTTGCGTCGGTAGCGGTTCGCCTCGATGGCGAGGGAACTCCCTTAGGGTTTATCACTAACGGTTCCCTCGCCGGCGGTGGCTCTGGGATGCTTCCCATCGGCAGAGACTCCATCCCGGCCATCTTGGAAGTGCTAGCCAGGCTGGAACAAAAACCCATCGGGGCTTTGGGGGATTGTCTGGCGAAATGCGGTCCGCTCCCCTGGGGGACCACTATCATTTACTTTGCCCACCGGCTAGGCCGGTGGACAATGCCCCAGACCCCCATGGCGATCATCCTCCAAGAGCCGGGGGAAGGCCCGCCGCCGAGCATGGCTTTCACTTTGGCTGAGGTCAAAGGAGGGGGAGGCCGATGAAGGAGAGAGTGGTCCTTGCCATCGCGGCCGCGGGGATGGAGCTTGCCTGGCTGTATGCCCTGGCCGATTTCTTTTTCAGCCTCCTCATGCCCCAGCCCTTTCCCCTCGGGGGGGCGGTCCTCACCTTTGCCCTGGGATTTTTCCTGGCAAGGCTAGCGAAAGGCCGCGGATGGCGGGTGATCTACGTCCTCCTCCTCAACCTGGGGAGCCTTGGCCTGGTCACCTTTAGCCTGATAAGCCGCTTGGGCCTGATGCGGCCTGCCGGAGGGCAGGAGCAGCTCGCCCTGGGTCTGGTCGTCTTCTGGTCTTCCCTCTTTTGGCTGGGGGGGAGAGCCCTTGCCCTGCGCGGGTTTTCCCATCGGGCCCTTTGCTCCCGGTTCGATGCGGGGATCGGTGCCTTCATCGCGTTTTTCTTGCTTGGCCTTGGGATCGAACAGCCCCAGGGGGAAGGCTATCTTTCGGTGTTTTCCTTCTTTTTCTTCAGCATCTTGGCCCTAGCCTTGGCCCGGGATCAAGGGGGAGGCCGCCGGGAATATCTCCTCGGCTACCGCGGCATAGGCCTCGTCCTATCTTTTGTTGCCTTAGTGCTTTTCCTCGGCCCAGGCCTCCTCTTTCTGCTCTTCCCCTATTTGACCAAGGCGGCCGCGGCAGCCTACGGGATGATGCGGGGGGCAGCCGCACCTTTGCTGCCGATCCTGGTCAGGATCCTGCGCTTTATCTTCCGCTTCGGGGGGAGCCCCCCCGGAGGAGAGACTGTCCTGCCGGAGGCATCAGGGGAGATCCTCTCCGCTCCCGCGACTAGCGGGTGGATGGCGGTGCTTGAGCGCATCATGGGATGGGGTCTTTTGGCGATGGCCGCCGCGGCGGGCTTGGTCCTGTTGGCCTGGGGGATCTGGAAGCTCATCCGCTGGCTTTCCTCCTCAACGGAGGTTGGGGGAGAGCCCTTCGACATCGGCCAATACCTGAGGAGCCTTTGGCTGGCCCTCAGGGAGCACCTGCAGAAGATGCTGCAAAGGCCCCGCTACCTAAGTCCCATAGCTGAGCTCTATGCCCGGCTGCTGGCCTGGGGACGAAGGCGCGGCCTTCCTCCCCTCCCCGGGGAAACGCCGCGGGAATATGGGCGGCGGCTGAGCGGGTACTTTCCTGAACTTGACGGGGACATCACCCAGATTGTGGAGAGGTTCAACGAGGAGACGTACGGGGGATTAGCCCTGCCGGAAGAGGAGCTCGCCATGGCCCGGAGGGCCTGGCGACGGCTGTCCAACCCCCTCGCTCGATTGCCTTTTAAACGAAAATGAAGAAGGGGCCGGCAGGCCCCTTCTTTCAGCCCTCGGGAAGCTCGATCCAGTCGAGCTCCAGCTCGGCTAGGCGCGCCTTGGTCGGCACTCCCGTCTCCGGATCCCAGCCGACCATGCCGTAGTAGCA
>JAAYLV010000113.1 GCA_012521755.1 Bacillota bacterium
ACGGATGGGTGAAGCACTGTTTCCCCTAGGGGTGACGGTGTGTCTTGTTGGTCTGTCTGTCCTCCGCTGGGATGTTTCCCTGCACGCACCGTTGATCTTGGGAACCTTCGTGACGGTCTTGTTCGCCTTGCGGCTCGGCTACAGGTGGAGGGATATCGAAGGGTTTATCCTCAAGGGCTTCACCGAGGCGGCAAGCATCTTCCCTGTTCTCCTTGCTATCGGCACGGTGGTCGGGGTTTGGATGATCAGCGGCACCATCCCCGCCATGGTTTACTATGGACTCAGGGTCCTATGGCCCAGGGTTTTCCTAGTTGCTGCCTTTCTTTTCAGCGCCCTAGTGAGTGTGGCCATGGGGACTACGTGGGGGACCGTGAGCAGTGTGGGGGTTGCCTTGGCGGTCATCGGCCAGAGCATGGGCTTTCCCCTGCCCCTCACGGCAGGAGCGGTGGTCTCCGGCGCCTTCGCCGGAGCCACCGTCTCCCCCATCTCGCCTATGGCCCACCTGGCGGCGACGGTGACCGAGGTTGATTTCACTGAGCACGTCCGCAACGTTTTCCTCCACAGCCTGCCTGCCTTGGTGATTTGCATCCTTTGCTTTGTTTTCCTGGGCAAGCCCTACGCGCGGATCGGAGCCGACCCGGCAGAACGTTTGCTCATCAGCCAGGCCCTCGAGTCAGCTTACAACCTCAGTCCCGTCCTTTTTCTGCCCACCGTCTTGGTCATTGGCCTTGGCTTTGCCGGCTGGAAAGTGGTGCCAAGTTTGATGGCCGGCACCATCACCGGCGGGCTGGTGGCCATCATCTACCAGGGGGCAAAGGTAGCGGAAGTCTTCCAAGCCATGTATAGCGGCTATCTCCCTCCCGATTTCCCCCTAGACTTTTGGACCAACAAGGGCGGTATGGTCAGCATGTATGATGTCCTGGCCCTAATCATCATCGCCTTGGCCTACGCGGGGACCCTGAACGGCACCGGCATGATCCAGGTCCTGATGGCAGGAGCCCTGAACAAGTTCAAGGGACAGCGGGGAGTGATGGCCCTGTCCGTCGTTGTCGGCTCCCTCATCGGGCTGGTGGCCGGCACCCAAAGCCTCGTCATCCTCCTTACGGGCCACACTTTCATGGACAGCTACCAGGACCTCCAGATCCCGTCCTTGAACCTATCGCGGGTCCTGAGTGACTGCGGCATCCTCGTTGCGCCCTTGGTTCCCTGGAACTCAAACGGACTGTTCGTCTCCGGCGTACTGGGGGTCAGCACCTTTACTTACGGGCCCTACGCGATCTACTGCTGGCTTGTCCCCGTCATGTCCTTCCTCTATGCTCTGCGGGGCGGGGCGGCGGTGAAAGGGGAGGCAAAGGGAGAAGCGCTGTGAACAAGGAAAGGACTACTTACCTCCTCATGGGGGCTACCGCCGTCCTTTGGGGTGGAGGCTTTGTGGCCAGCAAAGTAGTGGCCACCAACTTGCCCCTCTTTACGAGTCTAGTCTTGCGTTTCTGCTTTGGCCTGGCGGTACTCGGGCCTATGGCCTGGTTCACCGAACGAAGAGGCCTCCTTCCCCGGCGCGACAGACTACCCGCCCTAGCCTTTCTGGGCCTCTCGGGCTTGGCAGCCAATAACGGCTTTTTGCTCTTGGGGCTGAAGACTGCCCCCGCGTCCGTCGGCTCCCTCATTGCCGGGGCCAATCCCATGGCCATCGCCTTGCTTGCCCATGCGATCTTGAAGGAACAGCTGGTTTTCAGGCAGTGGGCCGGCATCCCCATTTCCTTCGCGGGGGTGATGGTCGTTTTGTGGCATGGGGCAAGGGAGCTGGGAGCGGTGGGCTGGCGCAATCTCTTCTTCGTGGCTTCCGTGCTGTCGTGGGCCCTTTACTCCGTGGCTGGGCGCCGGGTGATGAGGGACATCTCCCCCTTGATCGCCACCTTATGGGCAACCATCTTTGGCATCCTCTGGTGCCTGCCCTTCATGCTCCTCGAGGCAGGCAGGGGACTTTCCTCCATCCCCTGGCCGGCTTGGCTCGGCCTTGGCTATCTTGGCCTTTTTTCCTCGGGGCTGTGCTTTCTCATGTGGTACAACAGCATCAACCTCATCGGGGCCAGCCGCACGGGGGTCTTCATCAATATCGTTCCCATCGCGGCCTTGTTTTTCAGTTGGCTGATCTTGGGGGAGAAGCTGACGCCGATGCACCTGTTAGGTGCGGCCCTAGTGATTATCGGGGTGACGGTGACCAATTACCCCCAGCGAGGGATGGGGCGGGCAAGAAGAGGGGGCGGCCTTTGAGCCGCCCCTGGCGATCTTAGTCCGCGACCACTGGGTTGGTCAATCGGCCGAGCTTTTCGATTTCCACGGTGACAGTGTCCCCATCCTTCAGGAAGACGGGCGGTTTGCGGGCAAAGCCCACCCCTGAGGGCGTGCCGGTGGCGACCACATCGCCCGGCTCGAGGGTAACCAGCCGGGAGAGGAAGGCTATCAGCTCCGGCACCGGGAAGATTAACTGGTCGGTGTTAGAGCTTTGCATCACCTGGCCATTGAGCTCAAGTTTAATGGCCAGCTTGCCCGGATCCCCCACTTCGTCCGCGGTCACCAGGGCAGGGCCCATGGGTGCGAAGGTATCAGGGGTCTTCCCTTTCATCCACTGGCCATCGCGAAATTGCAGGTCCCGGGCGCTAATGTCATTGAAGCAAGTGTAACCCGCCACATGGTCGAGGGCCTTTTCCGCCGGGATATTCTTTCCCCCAGTCCCGATGACGAAGGCTAGTTCCGCCTCATAGTCGACTTCTTTGGACATCTCCGGGAGCCTGATTGCCTGCCCAGGTCCGACGACCGCGGTTGGGTACTTGGAGAACAGGACCGGTTCGACGGGCAGCTCGGCACCGCTTTCCGCGGCGTGATCCTTGTAGTTCAAGCCGATGCAGATGATCTTCGTCGGCCGGGGCACCGGAGCCAAAAGCTCCACATCCTCCTCTGCCCAAAGGAGCCTCTCCCCCCGGGGCCCGGTCTTCCCGGTGTAAGCGAGGGCCTCTTGGGCTGCCTGGAGGGCCTCCCCGCCGCCCTGCAAAAACAGCACCATGTCGTCTGGAATCAAGGCCTGGGCTTTGCGATAGGCCCACTCGTCCCCTCCCAATACGGCTGCGTACGCGGCCTGGAGGGCCACTATCCCTCCTTCCACCAACGCCCCTATTTGCTGTCTGCCATTCTGACGAAAGCTTACTAGTTTCATAGGCGCCTCCCCGAAATGGAAATTGTGGGTATATTATACCATACAATGGGTCTTATTCCTGGGAAGGAAAGTATTTCCCTAGGGAGAACACATCCATGGGCGATAACGCTAAAGGGGGTGGTCTTGTGCGGGTTAGGAGTCTTTCCACGGCACTGTATCGGGTTCCGCTGCAGCGGCCGGCAGAGGATGCGCTCCATGGGACCATGGACCAGGTGGAGTTGGTCCTCCTGCGGGCGGAGACGGACGAAGGGCCCACGGGCCTAGGGTATGCTTACACTATCGGTGTGGGCGGCACGGCCATTAAGAGCTTGATCGACGATTACCTCGCGGAGGAGGTGGTGGGGGAGGACCCCCTGCTCATCGAAGGCATTTGGGAGAAGCTGTGGAAGCGGGTCCATTGGGTGGGCCGAGGAGGCCTGGCCTCCTTTGCTTTGGCGGCCATCGACATTGCCCTCTGGGACATCGCCGGCAAGGTCGCAGGGCTTCCCCTCTATAAACTGCTGGGGGGCTGCCGCCGGGAAATTCGCGCCTACGGCAGCGGCGTCGACTTGAACCTATCCGATGAGGAGCTCATTGCCCAAGTGGAAGGCTTCCTCGAGGAAGGGTTCACCGCCGTCAAGATCAAGGTGGGCCGCGAGGATCCCCGGGAAGACCTCCATCGGGTTGCCCTCCTTCGCCGAAGGGTGGGCGATGGGATTGAATTGATGGTGGATGCCAACATGAGATGGACCGCGGCCGAGGCCATCCGCATGGGCAAAGCCCTGGAGGAGTTCGATGTGATCTGGTTGGAGGAGCCTTTGATCCCCGATGATATCGATGGCCATCGCCAAGTGGCCCAGGCCTTGACCATGGGGGTCGCCGTCGGGGAGAATCTCCACACGAAATATGAGTTTCAACGGTATTTGTCCGCCGGGGCCCTCGATGTGGTACAGCTTGATGTCATCACCTTAGGCGGCATCACCGAATGGTTGAAGGTGGCGGCCCTGGCCGAGATGCACAATCTCCCCATTACCACCCATTATGCGGAGGAAATCCAAGTCCATTTACTTGCCGCCTCACCAGCCAGCTGGTTTGCCGAGCGCCATGCCTACCGCCTAGACCACGTCCTGGAGCGGCCACTGATCCTCAAGGACGGCAAGATTGCTCCTCCGGAGGTGCCGGGACACGGATTGGTTTTCGACATGGACAAGCTCAGTCAGTACCGGATTGGCTGACCATCAAGGGAGGGATATAATTGCCGGAAGTAGTTGCCCTGGGAGAGACGATGGTCTTGATGAACCCCGAGACTAGCGGTCCGCTGCGCTATGTTCACCGCTTCACTAAACAGATCGGCGGGGCCGAGTCCAACTTGTGCATCGGCGTTGTTCGCCTCGGCCATACGGCCGGTTGGATCAGCAGACTTGGGGATGATGAGCTGGGCAGGTTCGTCCTCCACAGCATCAGGGGAGAGGGAGTGGACACCTCCCGGGTGTCCTTCGATCCCGAGGCCCCAACGGCCATCATGTTCAAGGAGAGACGGGAACTGGGGGATACCAAGGTTTATTACTATCGGCGCTACTCGGCCGCCAGCTTGATGACCCCCGACGACCTGGACGAAGAATACATCGCCAGCGCCAAGTTCCTTCATCTTTCCGGAATCACCCCTGCCCTCAGCGTCAGTTGTCACGAGACAGTCCTTGCGGCCATGGAAATGGCCCGGAGGCTGGGGGTTAAGATCTCCTTCGATCCCAATTTGCGCCTCCGGCTGTGGAGCCCCGCGGAGGCCCGCCGGGTCCTGGTTGACCTGATGGGCAAAGCTGATATCGTCTTTCCAGGGGTGGGGGAAGCAGAGGTCCTCTTGGGCACCCGGGATCCGGTGGCCATTGCCGATCAGATCTTGAGTCGGGGGGCTTCCCTGGTGGCGGTGAAACTAGGCGCCGAAGGGGCTTACATCGCGGACAAGGAAGGCAATCGCTTCCGCTCGCCGGGCTTCCCCATCGAACGGGTCGTTGACCCGGTCGGGGCCGGCGATGCCTTTGCTGCGGGCTTTCTGGTGGGGCTCCTCAGGAACTATCCTCTAGATGAATGCGCCCGCCTGGCCAATGCCGTTGGCGCCTTCGCGGTGACGGTGACGGGAGACATCGAAGGGCTCCCCACCAATGAGGAACTGGCAGCTTTTCTCGGGGAACGGGAGGATATCGATCGTTGAGCGGAGATGGTGAAAGCCCCCGTTGGCCGGGGGCCTTTTGCTCTAGTCTTCGACCCGGACGTATTTGTAAGTTGGATAGAAATCCTGGGCGAAGGAGACTACCGCCGATCGGATGGCATCCCGGCGGGCTGCATAAACATCCGTCCGATTCGGTCGCGGCAGCAAGAAAAAGGGCGGCGGTTCGCACGATGAACCGGGCCAGTCGGGAAGACGTATGTTTTGATATTTCTCCCCCCGGCCTTCGGTGCCCTTGGAGTAAATGATCATGCCGCTTTGGGCATCGACCACCCGGGCGACCATCTTGGCGATGACCGTCGTCACCTGGCGGGAGACCCAGTAGCTGTGCTCTCCCTTGGGACCGGAGGTGTAGCGCCGGGGAGGTTCAACGTCTACGTCCTCGAGATAGTAGGTGGCGGAGGCAATGATAAAGGCATCGACGCCAAGGTCAGCGCCTAGCTGTTGGAAGCGACTGGGGCTGGAAGTTCTCAAAGAACGGTAACTCTGAAGGCGGCCTCCTTCAACGAGGGTGAACTGACCGCGGTCGCGGAAATAATCCATCAGGGCCAATTCCATTTCCCGGGCCAATCCCGGGTCTTCCGATTCGTTGGCAAATTCAAGGATGGCGATGGTCTCTATCCCTTCCGTCGGCACCTTGGGGGGCACCTCGACCCGGACGCGCTCACCGCCGCAGCCAGTCAAGAGCAACAACAGAATTAGGACGGGGAATATCCGCCGACGCCAAGGACGTTCAACCTCCATGTACTAACCACCTCTTTTTGTGAAGTTGGGCCACGTCGATAGTATTCTTAGCGGGGAAAGGGAATTCCTCCTGGTAGAACGAATCATCGGATCGAAGTAGACTAGCGAGGAGGCCGACGGATGCCGTTTTCCCTGTGGATGGCCGCACGTTACATCCGCCATCGTCCCCGGGTGAGCATAGTTGCCGCCGGGGGCGTGGCGGTGGCGGTGGCAGTAATGGTCATAGTCATGGGCATCACTGGTGGCCTGCACGACTATTTGATCGGACGCCTCCTGGGCTTAGAGGCCCACCTTGAGCTGCTGGCCGGGGTGGACCTGCCCTTGGCCGGGTTTGAGGAACTCCTGCTCGCCGTGGGCAAAGAGCCCTATGTCCAATCCGTTGAGCCCTATGTTCAGGGCCAGGTCCTGGTGGGCCGGCCCGGAAGTCTTCCCCGGGGGGCGTACCTGCGGGGACTAGAGGATCCCCAAGTCCGACTTGCCCCCTATTTGACCGTCAACTCCCAAGATGAAGAGGGGATCTTCATCGGCGAGGATTTAGCCATGGCCTTGGGCCTCGAACCCGGGTCGGAAGCGGTCATCATCGGAGGTCTGGAAAACAGCCGGTCCTTTGCCGTCCGGGGCCTTTTTCGCACGGGCCTGGAAGGATACGATGGGGGCATGGTCTATCTTACCTTGGGCGCAGCCCAGGAAATGCTGGGTTACTCTCCCTATGAGGTTGCGGGCCTTGCCGTCTATCTTGACGATCCCCTGGGGGCCGGGCAGCATGCCGCGTCCCTCCAGGCGCTGACCGGCCTTTGGGTGCGCTCCTGGCAGGATAAACACAAGGATGTCCTGGCTACGGCCCAGGTGCAGCAGAGGGCCCTCTTGATCATCGTCCTCGCCACCTTCGCGGTGGCGGGGATCGGGGTGGGCAACATCCTGTGGCTTAACGTCTGGGAGAAGAGGCGGGACATCGGGGTG
This sequence comes from Bacillota bacterium, assembly GCA_012521755.1. Lineage (GTDB taxonomy): Bacteria > Bacillota > Limnochordia > JAAZLZ01 > JAAZLZ01 > JAAZLZ01. The sequence continues at coordinate 7,122 of JAAYLV010000113.1, forward strand.
CTCCAGGCTTTAGGGGCCAAGAGGGGCCTGTTGGCCCGGGTCTTCTTCTGGCAAGGGATCTTGTTGGGGGCGGTGGGGATCGTCCTTGGACTTGTCTTGGGACTCGGTTTGCTATGGTTGCTTAAGGGACGCCCCATCCATGTGCCCGAACTCACCTTCGCTCAGCAGCTGCCGGTCTTGATCAAGGGGAAAGACCTGGTCCTGGCCGGGGGAGCAGCCCTGATGGTCGCCGGGGGAGCAGGCTTGGCCGCTGCCCGGGAGGCCGGTCGGCAAAAGATCGTCGAGGTCCTAGTCCATGAATAAAGCTCCCGTTTTGGAACTGCAGCAAGTGCATAAGCTATACCAAGGAAGGCCGCCGGTCCATGTGCTGAAGGGAGTTGATCTTGCCCTCTTTCCGGGGGAGCTGGTGGGGATCGTTGGGGTATCCGGGAGCGGCAAATCCACCTTGCTGAATATCCTCGGTCTCCTCGACGGACCTACCCAAGGCCGCCTCTACATCCAAGGAAGGGATGCAACGGGGATTGCCGGCGATGCTGCCGCCGCGATGCGGCGCCGCCTCTTCGGTTTTGTCTTCCAAGATGCTTGCCTCTTGCCGGAGTTTACCCTGTGGGAGAACTTGATCATCCCCATTCATCTGGCCGGGCGCAGTCCCCGGGCCGATGAACTTGCCTGGGCCCGGCAGCTTTTGCATGATTTGGGCCTGGGGGAGTTGGCTGACCGCAAGCCCAGCGAGGCTTCCGGCGGAGAGCGGCAGCGGGCGGCCCTCGCCCGGGCTTTAGTTGGCCGGCCAAGGATCTTGCTCGCCGATGAACCGACGGGGAGCCTGGATGAAGGGAACTCCCACCTGTTGTTTTCTTTGCTGCGAGAATCGGTCGAGGAGGAAAAGGTGGGGGCCGTGGTGGCCACCCACGATGTTGAGCTGGCCCGGCAATACTGTCATCGGCTGCTTAGTCTGTCTGGAGGGAAACTAGCCGGAAGCTAACGGATGAAAAGGGAGCGGTGCGATTGTCAGCGGACAGATATCGAGTGCCATCCGCCGAGGTTTCCCACGGGTGTGATCCATCCCGCTGGGATTTTGAAACAACGGAGCGATTGCCGTCCCTTGGAGGGCTGATCGGCCAGGAGCGGGCCGCCCAGGCCCTTTA